>JAPLMG010000263.1 GCA_026387165.1 Candidatus Omnitrophota bacterium | reverse complement strand
ACATAGAAAGTGGCCTTCGGCTTTTCTACATGTAGGCCTAAAGAGTTAAGGCCATCAACAAGAATATCGCGCCTCTGGTGATATATCTTTATCACCGATTTGATATGTTTGTCGTAATTTTCCAGCGCTACGACACCTGCCCTCTGTATGGCTGAGAATATTCCCGAATCTATGTTGCTCTTCACCTTTGCCAGGCCCTCTATTATTGAAGCGTTGCCGCAGGCAAATCCTATCCTCCACCCTGTCATATTGAATGTCTTCGAAAGCGAGTGGAACTCCACTGCCACATCCCTGGCGCCTTCCGCCTCAAATATGCTCGGCGCTTTGTAGCCGTCGAATGTTATCTCCGAGTAGGCCGCGTCGCTGCACACCAGAAGATTGTGCTTCCTGGCGAAATCCACGACATCTTTTAAGAATTTCCTGTCACATACTGCGGAAGTAGGGTTATTCGGATAATTTATGAATATCATCTTCGCCTTGTGCAGAAGATGATGGTTTATCGACTTCAGGTCGGGCAGGAACTTATTCTTTTCGAGAAGCGGCATATAGATGATCTCACCGCCGGCAAATATCGTCCCTGAGCGGTAAGGCGGGTAGCATGGGTCGGGCACCAATACCGCATCGCCGGGATCTATAAACGCGAGCGGCGTATGCGCTATGCCCTCTTTCGAGCCTATCAACGGATATATCTCGGTATCGGGATCGAAGTCGACGCCGAACCTCTTCTTAAGCCACTTCGCTGCGGCGTTCCTGAATTCCGGTATCCCCTGGTCGAGCGAATACCTGTGCGTCGCCGGGTCTTTCGCCGCTTTCGCCAGCGCGTCGATTATGAACGCGGGCGTCGGTATGTCAGGATCTCCTACGCCCAGATCGATCACATCTCTTCCTTCTTCGCGCGCCTTCTTCTTCGCCTTATCTATCTCGACGAAGAGATACGGCGGCAGCTTCTTCAACCTGTCCGACTTCTCGAACTGCATCTATCACCTCTCGTCATTGCGAGGCCGCTTTAGCGGCCGAAGCAATCTTCTATGAATAAAACTTTCCTTCACTGTACTTAGCCGATCGCGGGCTCTGCCCGAAATTCGAGGGGTCCTGCCGCCCTTTAGCCTTTTGTTCTACAAGAGGCTAAAGGCGCGTCACCCCTCGAATTTCCAATCGAAGGTTGGGCCACTAAAAGTAACCGCCCGGCGTTGCTGCTCCGCCAAAACCTCCGTTAATTTTCCACTCACGATTAAGAGCAAATTTTTACGGGTGACATTGGGCGGGCGCCCAAATTTTAACGTTGGGGGATGGGGGGTTAAGAATAATAAGAGATGAATGCTCATCTATTTTATTAACCCCCCAACGGAAAATTTGGGCTGCCCAATGGCAGGACCCGTAAAAATTCCGCCCCGCTAAATCGCTAAAAATTAAAGAGCCGATACTTCCTTACTTACTCCATCGCTTTATTTAGCGCTGTCGATCTTAAATAATTTTTTCAGGCCCATCTGCTGCGCCTTAAAAACATCCGAATTCAGTATCTCCTGAATATACTCGACCGGCCATACCTTAGAAAGGCCTGTGTTCTCTTCAAATACTATACGGGGCCTTTTGGTCTGGACGCTTATGGCGACCTCCTGATAAGCTATATAATTTCCGACGATTCCTATAAAAGTCCCGTCAAGGTTATTTCCTCCTATGGAGACATTGGTTTCGTCGAATCTCAAAGGCGATGGTTTAAGAAAAACCGGGCTGCCGCTATTGCCCGGAAAGGCTGACGCGTTAATATAAAATGTCTTATCATCATTGATCGTGCTCACCGTGCCCGTTTTAAAGACAGGCAAGATCTTCGTCGTCATCTCTATGCCGGGCTGAAATGATAGAAAGAAGATATCATAAAGCTCGAAAATCCTGTCTGATTTGGTGAACAACTCTTCAGGGACAACTTTCACATCATCATTTGCCAGATCCAGCGGCCATGGAATTATCGCGATGTCGACATCCGGATTGCTATGAAAGACCCAGTCTACTTTAAAATTTTTCTTGATCTCCTGTATTTTGCGGAAATTTATATTGTTTCTTTTCGCATTCAAAAATACGTACATCTCACCGTCCTTAGGCGCGCCTGAATCCTGATCCCTTATGATATGCTTTGCCGTTATCAGGTAATAGATATCCTGGATCCTGACCAAAAAACCAGTGCCGTATAAATTGATATTCTTTTTATTGGTCCTCCTGTCTTCGCTTACATCACCCAGGAAGACAACCGTCTTTTTAATATCTGCCAGTAGATCTTTCATCGTCTTTACGCCGGCCTGCGCCTCTTTGGCCGGCTCGGCAGCGCATAAAGCGGAAGAGAATAAAAAAATACAGATCATCATCGACGATATCATGCCCCGCCTGTTAAAATCCATATCGATAATTCGCTCCTTTCTCTTCTAACCGGGTTAGGCGCATGGATCTCTCCGATGCTAACCTGGTTAGATATCAAGCACGTCCTTCATGGTGAATAGCCCGCTCTTCTTGCCTGCGGCAAACTTCGCCGCCTTGAGAGCGCCCTTCGCGAAGATGTCGCGGGTCTTCGCGCTATGAGTTATCTCGAGAAGATCAACATCGCTTTCGAACGTGATCGTATGCTCGCCAACTATCTCGCCCTCGCGAACCGAATCTATCGGTATCTCTATTTCGCCCTTAACGCTCTTAACAATTCTCGCCATCTCTTTCGCTGTACCGCTCGGAGCGTCTTTCTTTTCGGCATGATGCGCCTCGACTATATTGACCTCATAGTCTTCGCCCAGAACTTTCGAAGCCTCCGCTATTAACTTAAACAGGAGATTTACGCCCGTGGACATATTTGCAGATAAGACTACGGGAATATGGGCTGACGCTTCCTTTATTTTGGCTTTTTCCTCTTCGGACAACCCGGTCGTGCCGATGACCATCGGCTTCTTCAGTTTTTCGCACAGCGCCAGATGCTCCATAGTAGCCGCAGGCATTGTGAAATCTATAAGGCATTCGCAGGCTGTAATACCAAGCTCTGCATTACCACTGACGTCAAATCCTGCCGCCACTTCCAGCTCGGGATCTTCTTTCGCGAGATCGATTATACGCGAACCCATCTTGCCTTCCGAGCCGCTTACACAAATTTTTAACATTGTAAACTCCTATTTTTTGTACTGCGTACAGCGCTTTTACGCAAAACGCTGTACGAAAACGTCAGATCAACTTATATTCCTTTAACGCCTTGATCAACTTCTCCCTATTCTCCGGCAGCATCTCGCATAGCGGCAAGCGTATCTGGGGATCGATCATCTTCATCAGCCCCATAGCGGTCTTTACGGGGATCGGATTGGTCTCGACGAACATCGCCTTGATGAGATCGAGCATCTTATAATGAAGCTCGCCGGCCTTCTTCATATCGCCCTTCTCGAAAGCCGCGCACATATCCGCAACATCGCGGGGGATAATATTCGCCACAACCGATATTATACCGACTCCGCCTATCGACATCACCGGCAGCGTCAACGCGTCGTCTCCGGAGATAAGCAGAAAATCCTTCGGAACCAGCGATCTGATCCTGGACATCTGCTCCAGGCTGCCGCTCGCCTCCTTCACTCCGATAATGTTCTTTACCTGAGCCAGCTTTACGAATGTCTCGGGCTCAATATTTACACCTGTCCTCGAAGCTATGTTGTAAAGAATTATCGGGATATCGACCGCCTCGGCGATCGCCTTAAAGTGCAGATAGAGGCCCTTCTGCGTCGGGCGGTTATAATAAGGGCTCACCTGAAGCGACGCCCGGGCTCCCGCTTTTTTTGCGTGCTTTGTTAACATTATCGCCTCTTCCGTAGAATTTGAGCCTGTGCCGGCAATAACGGGGATCCTGCCGTTGGCGAACTCTATCGTCAGCTCGATAACCTTATCGTGCTCCTCATAGTTGAGCGTCGCTGACTCGCCGGTCGTGCCGCACGGTACGAGAGCGGTTGTGCCGTTCTTTATATGGAACTCCACCAGCTCAGCCAACGCCTTCTCGTCGATCTTGCCGTTCTTGAACGGCGTAACAAGAGCAACCATCGATCCTTTGAACATGTCAATCTCCTCGTTTCGTATTGCGTCGTGCGTATTGCGTACAGCGTATAGTATTTTCTATACGCTTACGCCACAAAGATCGGCGGATCCGCCTTTAGGCGGAAAACGCTATCCGCTATTACTGCTGTCCAAATTAGCACAATTTCCCCCTCACCTTAATCCTCTCCCCCTTTGGGGGAGAGGAAATTATGAGGAAATCCCCTCTCCCCTTTAGGGGAGAGGGCAAGCCCGCAAGGCTATAGACAAGCAGTAGGCATCCGGTTTTTGTATGAAAACCGGATAGGGTGAGGGGTATGCAAAGATCGAATCTCAAAATGCCTTTTCCGTC
>JAPLMG010000122.1 GCA_026387165.1 Candidatus Omnitrophota bacterium | reverse complement strand
GCCCGGCTTTACGCCTACGTAAAAAAGGCCGGCCACGACGTCTCGTTAAAAGATTTTAACCAGGAAGCCTACTTTACCATCCTATCCAGGCCATATTTGGAAGACGCTTTCGAAAAACTTAAACACATGCTGGACCCTGCCATGAGGACAAGTTTTTTACGTAAGGACCTCGGGGCTATTTTGTCCAACAGCTCCAACGGAGCTATGCGGCAATTATTAACAAGAGGATTTATCGGCGCCGGCGATAGTTGCGGCCCGGTCAGACGATTCAAGCCTCTTGAAAAAGCAACTGCCGGTATATTAAGTTCCAGGATAAACGATGAGAACATCTATTACGCGCTGCTTGGCAATAAAGATTATGTCATAGGAGAAATTGACAGGGCAAGAGATGCTCTCTATAAAGATTTCTTTAATCTCGACGCGGATCTGTTTATGAAAAATTTCCGTATTCTGCTTTGCGGCAAGGCCTTGATAGACGCCGCATATTTTCCCACCCAACTGGACTTTGGGTTCGGCCTGCACGGAGCTGCCTATCAACCATCGGCAAGCGATATATGCAGGGCGGTTTCGGACGAAAGATTTAATTTTTTGATCCCGTACTTTTCCAAAGATGTCATGCCTATGGTTGACAGCGAACGGCCTGAAGTTGTCGGGATATCCATAACGCATACATCCGAACTCGTTCCAACTTTTACATTGGCAGCCTTAATAAAATCCAAGTATCCGGATATCCACATCTGCCTGGGAGGCGCCGTATTGACCGAGATAGCCTACAGGATAGAGAAGAACCCGTCTCTGTGGGGATTCTTTGACAGCATGGTGCTTGGCCCGGGCGAATGCGCTTTTGGAGGCCTGTTGGAACGCGTGGAGAAAGGCGATAGCCTGTCGCGCGTGCCCAATCTGATATATAAAGAAGATGGGATATTGAAAAGGAGCGAAATAAATATAGAATTCGATCTCAACGACGCGTGCACGCCGGAATTTGTCTCTTTAAGGCCGGGTCAGTTTCTGCCCTTGGAAGCTTCCAGCGGCTGCTATTGGGGCAGATGCATATTCTGCTATTACCCAAAAATGGGATTGAGCGATATAGCCGCCGTTAATTGCGATTCAAAACGTGTTCGCAGGATAGGGCTTGTGCTGGAAGATATGGAAAAATTGCATAAAATGTACAAGCCTCTTTATATAGGCCTCACGGATTCCGCCATGCAGCCCGAAAGATTAAGGCAGATCTGCGGGCATAATATCGATAAAGGCGGAAAAAGAAAATTTTCGGCCTTTGTCCGCTTTGAAAGGGAATTCAAGTCAAAAAAATTCTGCCGCCTCCTGGCTGAAGGCGGCCTTCTGGGCGGGCAAGTCGGGCTTGAGTCCGGCTCGCAGCGGGTAAACGACACCATCAACAAAGGGGTTATCGTAAATGACGCGGAAATTATATTGAACAATTTTTATCATGCCGGAATGCTTACGCATCTTTACTGCATGGTAGGCGCCCCCGGCGAGGCCGTTAAAGACGCTGAAATGACGTATAAATTCATAAAAAAAATGCATAAATTCATTACGCTGGATTGGCAGATATTTTCGCTCTATGTTTTAGAGCGCGGACCGCTAACCCGGAGAGCCGGCGAGTTTGGATTAACCGTGAGGCCGCTGCCGGATGAATTTCTTGCGCAGGCGGCGGAGTATGATGTGAAGAAGGGCATAACGCAGGAAGAGAGCGTCGCGCTGTCGATAAAATATTACGAAAAATTGAAATGTTATATGAACCCTTTGAACAGAGAGATGGATGTCGAAAGCTTCAAAGTGTTCGCTATCATTCAAAAAGCAAAAGAACGATGAAGACATTCGCAAAGATAGCATGGCGTAATATCACGAGAAACAAGAGCCGCTCGCTTATTACCATATCCGCCATCGCTATAGGCCTCGGTGCCTTAATCTTCGTCCGCGCTTTTGTGGACGGCGCCGATATCCAGATGATCCAGAATTATACCGATCTAATTTCCGGGCAGCTTCAAATACACGCTGATGGTTTCCAGAAAAAAATGGGCCTTGAGAGGAACATACCCGATCCCGCGAAGATCGCGTCAGAGCTGAGCGCGACCCCGGGCATAATCGCCTCTTCGGAAAAGATAAAAAATTACGTCTTAGTGAGCTCCACAGAGCAGTCGTCCGGCGTATTACTGATCGGGATAGACCCGCAAAAAGAGAGGGCAGTGACAACTCTGCATAAACATATCAGAAAAGGCGAATTTTTATCCGAAGGCAAAGACGATCAGATAATCCTGGGCAAGGACCTATTGGAGATCCTTAATGTAGGCATAGGTGATAAGGTGGTTATAATGGCCCAGGGAGCGGATGGAAGCCTGGCCAGCGGCGCCTATCGCGTCTGTGGGGCGCTCGATACCGGGGCGGAAGAGATAGACAAGGGCATGGCTATTATTACGTTGGCCGCCGCCGGGAAACTTTTTGTTCTGGAGGACAGGGTCTCGGAGTTCACCATACGCGCCGGGGATGTCTACAAATTGGACGACATCTCCAGGCGGCTTAAGGATAAATTTAACGGCAGGAATTTTGAGATCCTCACCTGGAAAGATATATCTCCGATACTTGCCCAGACGATCGAATTTGATAAGGTATTTTTCGACCTTCTGCTCGCTATATTTGTGCTGGTGGTAGCCATAGGTATTCTAAATACCATTCTTATGGGCGTCCTGGAAAGGACAAGGGAATTCGGTATAATGCTGGCGCTGGGTACAAAGGGAAAACAGATAGTATTGATGGTGGCGCTGGAGTCTATATTTTTGGGGTTTATTGGCACGGCATTCGGTTTAATATTCGGCATAATATTATCGCTTTATCTTGGATGGCATGGAATCGATCTCTCTATTTTTGGCAAAGTTTTTGAGGGTTGGTATATTGGTTCTATCGTTTATCCGCGGCTCTTTTGCAGGAATATGCTCCTCTCGTCGTCTATAGTTTTAATCATAAGCATATCGGCGGCGTTATATCCGGCATGGAAAGCGGCAAGGCTGAAACCGGTTGACGCGATAAGGCACTTTAACTGAAAAAATTATGGCTTTTATCGAGATAAAAAATGTTTTTAAGACTTACGCGGAAATAGCGGGTATCTCTACGCCTGCTTTAAACGGGATAACCCTTAATATTGAAAAGGGGGATTTTGCCGCCATAGCAGGGCCTTCCGGCTCGGGCAAGACAACGCTTTTGAATCTCATAGGGGCTCTCGATAAGCCTACGAGGGGCGCGATACTCTTTGAAGGAAAAGACATTACCGCTATCCCCCCGCGGCAATTATCGGAATTCCGGCTGAAAGAGATAGGCTTTGTCTTCCAATCTTACAATCTTATCAACACTCTTACCGCTATTGAAAACACCGAATACGTAATGCTGCTCCAGGGCCTCGATGAGAAGGCGCGCAGGGAGCGTTCGGAAGCGATCTTGAAGAGGGTCGGGCTGGGGCCGTTCATGCACAGGCGCCCTACCCAGATGAGCGGAGGGCAGCAGCAGCGCGTAGCTGTCGCCAGGGCTATAGTGGCCGGATCAAAAGTTATACTCGCCGATGAGCCTACCGCCAACCTCGATTCTAAAACCGCCGGCGGCCTGCTGGATCTTATGAAGGAGATGAACAAAGAGAAAGGCGTTACCTTTCTCTTTTCCACTCACGATAAGATGGTGATGGAAAAGGCGGATAAGATGTTTCAAATAAGGGATGGGAGCATTATAGGTTGATATCCCGGCCGGACAGAATATGCTGCCTTTTAGTCATGGCCCTCGCGCTTTTATTGAATGGCGCCGCGTCGGCAGGGGAAGAGACCCTTGTCCCTGTGTCATTCAAAGAAGCGTCAAGCCCCCGCCCGGAAGCGCCCGCGCCGCCCAAAAAACCACCGGAGTATCTGCAGGAAACATTCATCCATGTCGACGCAAAGGGGTACTACAAAAATATATCCGCCGCGTCAAGAAGCATGACCAATAAGAAGCGTTATGGGTCCAATCTGCAGAGGTACAGGATAGAGCCGACTATCGACATAGGCGATAACATACAGATATATATAGCATGCGACAATCAGGTGATCGCGGGCGACTTTGTAAGCAATCCGGACTTTGATATGGTGAAGCAGGAAGATCAGAAGAACCTGGATTGGTGGGATGCCGAATGGACGCTTGTCTACAGCAACCGCGTTTACTATACGACAGAATTTTACAGAGCTTATCTCAAGTATTACGATGACAAATTTCAGGTCATAGCGGGGAAGCAGAATATAGACTGGGGCAGATGCCGTTTCTATAGTCCGATGGACCTATTCAACCCCAATAGCCCCCTGGATATAGAGAGAGATGAGCGGGTGGGCGTGGACGCTATAAACGCCACGGCCTCCATAACCGATTTTATTGATCTCGACATGGTCTATGTGCCGTACGGCGCCCTAAAAAAATCCAGTTTCGCGGCGAAGATGCTCTGCCGCGCGGGAAATTATGACATATTCCTGATGACCGGACAGTTCAAGAAAGATAATGTTATAGGCGCCTGCATTGACGGATATCTGGGCGGCGCCGGAGTCCGCGGAGAATATACTTATACATGGCAAAAAACAGGCGGGAAGTTCTTCAGGATAGTGTTGGGCGCCGACTATGCTTTTAAGAACAAGCTGCGCATGGGCGGCGAGTATTTTTTTAACGGCATGGCTCACGATGTTAACCGCGACGAGTTTTATGCTTCATATCAATATTCGAAAGAAGCGCTTACTTTAGAAAAAAACTTAGTGGGAGCCACGGTCGGATATGACATCACCCCTCTGATAAAGTGGGATAACGCCATTCTCTATGATATGGGAGGCCGCAGCCTATTCATAAACCCGGAGCTCAAATATAATATGCTTCCGAATCTCGATATAACTTTAGGCGCGCAGGTATTTTGGGGCACGGGTGAAAGCGAGTTCGTAACTTATACCAATCGTTACTATCTGGAGGTGAAATATTTCTTCTAGCCGGGGTAAGCGAAAGATACTTGTAATAGACGATGAGCCGGGGCTTTGCGACTTCGTCTCCGAGTATCTGAGCGCCAGAGGATTCGAAACCGAAAGAGCTTATAACGGCCTGGAGGCGATAGAAGTCTTAAAGAGGATGAAGCCGGATCTGATCGCATTAGACATCAAGATGCCAAAAATGGACGGGTTTGAATTTTTAGAATATATCAAGTCCACACCCGCTTACTCGGATATACCCGTTATCGCGCTGACCGTGCAGAGCCGCTCTATGCACGTCGATAAGGGGATCGCCCTGGGGGCGGATTTTTATCTGCCGAAACCTTTCAGCCTGGATAATCTGTTGCAGTTCATCGAGATCATTATGGGGGATAAAAGCATTTGATGAACCTTGTGAGGAAGATTATGGGAGTAAGATTTTTTAAAAATATCTTTTCTAAATACGCCTCCTGGAAAAACAGGCAGTTCATAAAGATACTTACCAGAGCCGATCCCGAAAAGATGGTGTCATACGGCGAGAAGCTGCTAATGAAAGCGTTTCATAGAGCCGCGGCCAGGATGCCCGCGTATAGAGATATATTGCTTAAGAGGGGCGTGGACGCCAGGAGGATAAAGTCTTTCGAAGATTTTAAAAAACTCGTGCCGATCATCACAAAGGGTGACATATTCCCGAACTACGGCCTGAGGCAATTGTGCATAGACGGGCGTCTCGATCTTATGAAGATCGTAAGCACAAGCTCCGGCACATCCGACACATCCGACACATTTTCATTCGGCATATTTACGGATCAGGGCCATTCGAAAACGGCCCAGCTTGGTGACGCGGTTTTTGATTACGCGGCAGAAACGTCAACGAAAAAAACATTCATATTAAATTGTAACCCCATGGGGGTACAGCTTCCCTTTAACATGCCCCATGCCAATACATGCGTCAATACGGATATGGCTCTGGCCATATACGAAAAAGTGCGCGGGGAATTCGAGCAGGCCATATTTTTAGGCGAGATACATTTCATAAAAAAACTTCTCGAGGATGGGATCGACCGCGGGGTAGATTGGTAGAGGGCGAATGTACATATTGTCCTGGGCGCGGACTGGATGCCCGAAAGTATGCGGAGTTACTTCGCGCATATTCTGGGCACAGACTGGAACTGTACGGAAAGAGCGATGATATTTATGAATATGGGGCTCGCCTAACTGGAGACCGTTATAGCCCATGAATCTATCCATACGGTAAGGATACGGAGAGCCGCGGAAGCGGATGAAGCGCTGCGCCGGGATCTATTCGGAGACATGAAGGTCTGCCCGGAGCTGCTCCATTACTATCCCACCAACACATACATAGAGAGCGTGGCGGAAGAAGGCGCTTCGCCTGAACTTGTTTACAGTATGATCGGGAGTGCGTGTATCGTCCCGCTCCTAAGGTATAATTCGAAGGACGGCGGGGTTATCATGCCCTATAATAGGCTTAAACAGATATTGGAAAAGCACGGTAGGAATAATTTGATCCCCGACCTGAAGCTGCCCCTGGTGGCGCTCTACGGCAGGACAAGAGATCATGTTTCATTACGCGATAAAACGGTTTCGTCTCAGGAAGTGAGAAGCGCGCTTTACAAAGATTTTGAATTGGCCTCGAAGACGACCGGTAATTTCCTGATGAAGAGCGAAGACGGCCGTCTGATAATAGAGATACAGCTTAAAGAGAATGTCCCGGCCTCCGGCGATTTAAAAGAACGGTGGGAAAAGTTGTTCAGCTCATTGGCGGATACAGAGGTGAGGCTTATGCCTTACTATGAATTTAAACAGGCCCTCATAGTGAACTACGAAAAGAAGTTCAGGCATATTTAACAGGCGTATTTGTATATTTTATCATACATGTCCAAATCAGCGTTTTACTTTCGACGGAAAAGGTATTTTGAGATTCGATCTTTGCATACCCCTCACCCTTGCCCTCTCCCCTAAAGGGGAGAGGGGATTTCCTCATAATTTCCTCTCCCCCAAAGGGGGAGAGGATTAAGGTGAGGGGGAAATCGCGTTAATTTGGTAATTCATACCCCTTACCCTTGCCCTCTCCCCCAAAGGGGAGAGGGGATTTCCTCATAATTTCCTCTCCCCCAAAGGGATATTTTATAAAAACTATCATCGTGAAAGATAATTTGGTCATTCATGAACTCTTCGACTCGGCGGCATCCGGGCTTGCGTCCAAAATAGCCCTGAAGATCAAAGAGCTCGGCCTATGGCGGAAGGTAAGCTACGGGGACCTGAATGCGGCGAGCGTCAAGATAGCCATATTTTTACTGAAAAAGGGCCTTAAAAAAGGCGACAGGGCCGCCATAATAGTCGAGAACGGGCCGGAATGGCCGATTGCGTATCTGGGCATAATGCGCGCGGGATTGACATGCGTGCCGCTCGATCCGAAACTGACCGCGGATGAGATCTGGAATTTACTTAAGGATAGCGGCGCGAAAACTGTCTTTTGTTCACGGAACATATTCCTGGAGAAGATCCAACCACGGACACAGGACGGTTTGATCAAGATCGTTATGCCGGATCTTCCGGATAGTCTCCTGCCGGGCGCCGTGAGGTTTTCCGACATCCCGGATGCGCCGTCCGGCCCGACGATGGCCCTGCCGGAAGTCAGTCCTGA
>JAPLMG010000091.1 GCA_026387165.1 Candidatus Omnitrophota bacterium | reverse complement strand
TAAGACTGTGCTTTTACAGAAGTTCGCTAATGCGCTGACGACGAACTATCCGGAAGTGGTACTGATAGTCCTGCTTATAGATGAGCGTCCGGAAGAAGTTACCGATATGCAGAGGCTCGTTAAGGGCGAAGTCATCAGCTCGACTTTCGATGAGCCTGCGGAGAGGCATATTCAGGTGGCGGAGATAGTGCTGGAGAAGGCGAAGCGCTTGGTCGAGTGCGGCAAAGATGTCGTGATACTGCTCGATTCCATTACGCGCCTTGCCAGGGCGTATAATACATGTGTTCCGCACTCAGGCAAGATACTCTCGGGCGGCGTTGACTCGAACGCTTTACAGAAACCGAAGAGGTTCTTCGGCGCGGCGAGGAAGATCGAGGAGGGTGGAAGCCTTACCATAGTCGCCACGGCATTAGTCGATACCGGTTCCAGGATGGACGAAGTCATCTTCGAAGAGTTTAAGGGCACGGGCAATATGGAGATACAGCTCGACAGAAATCTCTTCCAGAAGAGGATATATCCCGCTATCGACATAAAGAGGTCGAATACGAGAAGGGAAGAGCTTCTCATCCACGATGACGAACTTAAGAAGATATGGCTCATGAGAAAGGTATTGAATGAGCTGAATTCGGATGAGGCGATGCAGTTATTGATAGAGAAGCTGTCAAAGACAAAGACGAACGCCGAATTTTTAATGTCTTTAAACCAGAAATAGCCTACTTCGCTATTCAAACCGACGTAGACCCCCGGGGTATGCAATGGTTAAGGGCGAAGCAGAAAAAAGAGGAGAAAGCGATGAAAGACAAGATACATCCGCAATATAAAGAGGCGACCATATCTTGCGTCTGCGGCGAAACGATTCATACCAGATCGACTAAGCCGGTCATACACGTGGATATATGCTCCAAGTGCCACCCGTTCTTTACGGGCAAGCAGAAGCTGATAGACTCCGCGGGAAGGGTTGAGAAGTTCGCGAAGCGTTCCGCGCTAAAGAAGCAAGGGAAGGCAAAGCCGGTCTCGCCGGAAGTTCCAAAGGCAAAGGAAGAGAATAAGGCTTAAATGATATTAAGGATACTCGAAGATAGAAAGAAGCGCTACGATGAACTGCACAGCCTGCTGGCCGATGAAAAGGTCGCGGCGAATCAGGCCGAATATCAGGCCTACGCTAAGGAAGTGTCCGCTCTGACGCCATTAATCAACGAGTACAGCTCATACCGCAAGATATTGAAGGAGATCGATGAAACGCAGAACGTCCTGAAGGAGAAGGGCCATGACAAAGAATTCATAGCCATGGCGGAGGAGGAGCTTCGCGATCTGAAGGCTATGTCCAAGGCTTCGGAATCGAAACTCGAGGAGATCATCCTTGAAAAGGAGTCGGGCGGCGATAAAGATATCATCATGGAGATACGCGCCGGTACCGGCGGGGTAGAGGCGAGCCTATTTGCCGCCGATCTATTAAGAATGTATTCCAGATACGCCGTGAAGAAGGGCTGGAAGGTGGAGCCTATAGACGCCAGCACCACGGAAAAGGGCGGCTATAAGGAAGTAGTATTCTCCATATCCGGAAAAGGCGTTTATGGCAGGTTGAAGTTTGAGAGCGGCACGCACAGAGTTCAGCGCGTTCCGGATACCGAAGCGAACGGTAGAATTCACACTTCCGCGGTGACCGTCGCCGTGCTGCCGGAAGCCGAGGATGTCGATGTAGAAGTAAGGCCGGAAGATATCAAGATAGATGTCTTCAGAGCGGGCGGCGCGGGCGGACAGAGCGTTAACAGGACGGATTCCGCGGTGCGCATGACGCATATTCCTACGGGTATGGTAGTTACGTGCCAGGATGAACGGTCGCAATTAAAGAATAAGGCCAAGGCGCTCAAGGTATTAAGGGCCAGGCTATTTGATATGAGAAAGACGGAACACGATAGAAAGATATCGCAGTCGCGCAAGGCGCAGGTGGGCTCGGGCGACCGCTCCGAAAAGATAAGGACATATAATTTTCC
Source organism: Candidatus Omnitrophota bacterium (assembly GCA_026387165.1). Taxonomy (GTDB): domain Bacteria; phylum Omnitrophota; class Gorgyraeia; order 2-01-FULL-45-10; family 2-01-FULL-45-10; genus 2-01-FULL-45-10. Next base: position 11,588 of record JAPLMG010000091.1, on the reverse strand, counting down.
CGACAGGCGCATCACGGATCACAGGATAGGTTTTACGGCGCATAATCTGGAGGGTGTACTTGAGGGCGATCTGGATGAGATGATAGACGCGTTAAAGGCGGAAGACAGAAAACTGAGGCTGGCATCAAAATGATAAACCCCGCCCCTTCTTATATAGACAGTTGCTTTTGGAGCCAAGCATATAATTAAATATGAATAATAAAGTGAATCTTGAATATAAAAAAGGAAGGGGCGGGGTAAAGACTATCGAACCATATACGCCGCTGCAGTATATCATGGGCAAAGAAAAGTTCTTTGGCCTCGATTTTATAGTGAATGAGCATGTGCTTATTCCCAGGCCCGAAACGGAAGTTTTGGTCAACGCTGCACTCGACATAATCAACGAGATACGAGATACGAGATATGAGATACGGACTTTGGACTTATGCACCGGCTCCGGCAATATAGCGATATCGTTGATGGTTCGACTAAGCTCACCATCAACCCTGGGCCTGTCGAAAGGGTTGATTAAAAACGCGGCTTATTGTAAAATAGTCGCCTCGGACATATCCGGGGATGCGATAGAAACAGCAAAAGAAAATGCCCGCCTGAATGGTGTTTTCGAAAAAATAATTTTTACAAAAAGCGATCTTTTTTGCGAAATAGAGGGCAGGTTCGACCTTATTGTGTCAAATCCGCCCTATATAGCGCAATACGAATTCGAAACATTGCAGAAGGAAGTACTGAAAGAGCCTGTGCTCGCTCTATACGGCGGTGTAGACGGTCTGGACTTTTACGGGAGAATATTCGGCGACGCGCCTCGTCATTTGACGCATGGAGGGTATTGCATAGTGGAGATCGGGTTCGGGCAGTTGCAGGGAGTTAAAAATATTATAGAGCAAGCCGGAGAATCGTCATTGCGAGCCCCGAAGGGGCGAAGCAATCCCGCTTTTAAAGAGATTGCTTCAAGGCGGCAAAAGTCTGCGTGGTACCGTAACGATAAGCGGAGCTAAGAACGCCTGCCTTCCCATGTTGGCGGCGACGCTTCTCTCCGACGATAAATCGGTGATCAGGAATATCCCTGCTCTAAAGGATATGTCCACGATGCTCAAGATCCTGAAGAACTTCGGTGTCAGGGCTCAGCAGGACGGCGGTACCGTAAAGGTAGAGCCAAAAGGCTATTCGAAGTACACGGCTCCTTATGAATTAGTGAGCACGATGCGCGCTTCGATATGCGTTCTAGGGCCGCTATTGGCAAAGCAGAAACGGGCCGAAGTGTCGTTCCCGGGCGGCTGTGTCATAGGGCCCAGGCCCATAGATATCCATTTGAAGGGACTGACCGCTCTTGGCGCCAAGATAAAGGTCGAGAGAGGGTACTTAATAGCGGACGGAAGAGATCTAAAAGGAACTCATATATACTTAGGCGGCCATTTTGGTTCGAGTGTCCTTGCTACCGACAACGTGATGATGGCGGCAACGCTTGCTAAAGGCGTTACGATAATAGAGAACGCCGCATGCGAACCTGAAGTCGCCGACCTTGCGGCCTTTCTCGTTAAGATGGGTGCCAAGATCGGGGGGTATGGGACTACCAGGATAATAGTGGAAGGCGTAAAGAAGCTGCATGGCGCGGAGCATACGGTGATAGCCGACAGGATAGAAGCCGGCACCTATATGCTTGCCGCCGCGATAACGAAAGGCGATCTTACATTAAAGAATGCCAAGCTCGAACATATGATCGCTATGGTGGATAAATTGAGGGAGTCGGGTTTGGATATAAAGAATGTTCCGAACGGGATCAGGGTAAGGTACGTCAAAAAATTAAAACCCACAGATATGACGACTCTGCCGTACCCGGGATTTGCGACGGATATGCAGGCCCAATTTATGAGCCTGATGGCCGTGACCGACGGAATAAGCGTTATAACTGAAAAGATATACCCGGAGAGGTTCATCCATATAAGTGAACTTAACCGAATGGGCGCGAACATTCTCCTGGAGGGCCCGTGCGCCATAATAAAGGGAGTCAAGAGTTTAAGCGGCGCGCCTGTTATGGCGTCGGACTTAAGAGCCTCTGCGGCGCTTGTGCTCGCCGGGCTTGTAGCTAAGGGCAGGACGGATGTGCATAGGATATACCATCTGGATAGAGGTTATGAGAATCTGGAAGAGAAGCTCATAAAGTTGGGTGCGAAGGTGTGGAGGGAGAAGGAAAAATAAAAGTTTGTTGTGTTTGTAGCGCTTATTGGGCTTATTGCGTTGGAGGCCGTCTCACCGGATAGTCGTGATGGACAAGCGCAGAGCAAGAGACAGCGAGCCGATAGAGACTCTCGGATATTATGATCCGAAGACGAATCCGGCTAATGTCAAAGTTAACAAAGAGCGCGCCGAATATTGGTTGGGCGTGGGCGCCATCCCGTCGCATGCGGTAGGGCTGCTTTTGAAGAAGCAGGGGATTAAAAAATAGCGTATAGAAATATATGGAAATTGATAGAAATAATTAGAAATTTATAGTTTAACACGCGGACAACTAATTTCAATGAGTTTCTATGTATTTCTATGAGTTTCTATCAGGATCCTGGTTTATGCGAATAGATATATTAACGCTCTTTCCCAAGATGTTCGAAAATATTCTGGGAGAGTCGATGATGAAGATCGCCCAAAAGGGTCACAAGGTCACAAAGTCACAAGGTCACAAGTAAAGTAATACTGCTGACGCCGCAAGGGAAGAGATTCGATCAAAAAGCGGTCAAGCGGTTAGCGAAAGAAAAGCGCCTCATACTGATCTGCGGACATTATGAAGGTGTTGATGAAAGGATAAGGGATTTATCCGATGAGGAGATTTCAATAGGGGATTACGTGCTGACGTGCGGGGAGTTGCCGGCGATGGTTTTGACGGATGCTATTGCAAGGCTGATACCCGGAGTATTGGGCCACAAAGATTCCACGAGATCAGAGTCATTTGAAAATAGTTTATTAGAGTATCCGCAATATACGAGGCCCGCGGAATTCAGGGGTATGAAGGTTCCCGATGTTCTTTTAAACGGGAACCATAAGAATATAGAGAGATGGCGTTCGGACGAGGCTCTAAAGAGGACGCTTAAGCGCCGTCCGGATTTATTAAATAGCGTATAGCGTTTAACAATTTCCCCCTCACCTTAATCCTCTCCCCCTGAAGGGGGAGAGGAGATCGTGATGGGCAATTTACTTGATCCCCTCTCCCTTAAAAGGTAGAGGACGAACGTGATGGGCAATTTACTTGATCCCCTCTCCCTTAAAAGGTAGAGGACGAACGTGATAGGCAATTTACTTGATCCCCTCTCCCTTAAAAGGTAGAGGACGAACGTGATAGGCAATTTACTTGATCCCCTCTCCCCGTAGGGGAGAGGGAGAGGGTGAGGGGGATGAAGCGAAACAATATGGTAAGGGCACAACGCTAAAAATGGGAGGAAGCAATGAATAAGTTCACAAAGTTAGTTGAGGCCGCGCACCTGAAGAAGGATATCCCCCAATTCAATGTGGGTGATACCATAGACGTTCTCGTAAAGATCGTCGAAGAAGGCAAGTCCAGGGCGCAGACTTTTGAGGGCATAGTCATTGCCAAAAAAGGAACCGGTCTCGGAGAGACGTTCACGGTCCGCAAGATCTCTTACGGCGAAGGGGTGGAGAGGGTCTTCCCGCTGCACACACCTTCTATAGAAAAAATAGTAGTGATCAAGAAGGGTGATGTGAAGAGGGCGAAGCTCTATTATCTTAAGAAGAAGATAGGGAAAGATACCAAAGTTGAAGAGAAGATCGAGCACTCAGAAGATAACGCGGCTACTCCTCCACGAGAGGAATCTAAGTAAGGGCGGATATTCCCGCGTAGCAGGTGTGGATGAGGCGGGCAGGGGCCCTCTGGCCGGGCCTGTTGTAGCCGGCGCCGTCATTGTGAAAGATTATAAATTCAAGGAGCGTATAGACGATTCGAAGAAGTTGTCCGCAAAATTAAGGGAAAAGGCTTACCCTGAGATATTCCAAAAATCTATCGTCGGGATCGGAGTTGTGGACGAGAAGACGATAGATAGGATCAATATCTATCAGGCCACCAAGAAAGCGATGCAGATCGCCATCTCGAACCTCAAGCTCCCGCCGGATTTTGTGATTGTAGACGGAAAGATGAAGATCGCGACGAAATGCCCGCTCAAGTGCATTGTCGGGGGAGACTCTAAATCCCTTTCTATCGCCGCGGCATCGATCGTGGCAAAGGTAACGCGAGACAGGCTCATGGTGGAGTACGACAAAATTTATCCGCAGTATGGATTTGCCAGACACAAAGGCTACGGAACAAAATCTCACATGGAAGCTTTGAGTAACCACGGCCCATCACCAATCCACCGGTTCAGCTTCAACCCTGTTAAAAAACAAAAAACTTAGTTATTTTCCATTGCATTGCTTGTGTCATGTGGTACAATCTCTCTATATATGTTAATCAAATACAAAGAGAGATATAGCGTTTTATTCAGGATTATTACGCTTTCTGTAATATTCCTATTTTTATGGAATGACCTCTCATTTGCCCTCGCCCCAAAACTCGGACTTACTCAAGAACAATTCCAAAATGAATATCTATTAAAATCATTCCTGCTTTCACATCAAGCTGTCAATAAATATATCAGCCGGCAAATAGACCCGTCCCGACTTATAAAAATCGATGTAACAAAATTGGAGGGACACAGGAGCGATAAAGTTGTTGTTGAAATAGGCTCTATAATGGATAAGCAAGAGATCGGTATCGTTGCCATCGAAGGGCTTTTGAAGAATACGGGCCAGTTAGCGCATATAGGATTAGGCGTAAGGAACGACGTACCAGTAATCTATATTGACAAGTTATATTTTCATGATGAAACTGTTATAGGCCATGAGAAAGAGAAGATAGCCGGATGGGAAAAATTCAGGCGCCTCAAAGGTTTCGACTACCGGCAGATGAGGTCTTGGATCAAAGAGCATATAAATAAGCCGGATCGCGCAGAAAAGAAGACATCCCGCCAAATAGCGGAAGAAATTAACGCCGCATCGCGTAACCGTAAATCGATAGAAAGTCTATACGCCAGGATCAAACAGAAATATAAGAATTTTATCGCGGGCGACAGGAGAAGCGACGCTCGGGCCCTCCTGGATATGGCAAATATGTACGAGCTGTATAGAGAAGCCGGTTATCTGCTTGATGAAAACAGCAAAGATATAAATATCGCCGCGCATGAAGCTGATGGCGCTGCAATAGAACCGCGCCAAAAGATCGCTGACGCGATGTTGAATGACAAATATGTAGTTCTATTGGACGAGCTTAACAGATTGCTTATAAATGCCGAAGACTCTCCCGGGGAGCTGATAGATTTTCTTAAATTATGCGACGGCGTCGCTCTGGGCAGGCCGCGGTATCCGATAGAGGGCAGATATCCTATATTGAGGGCAGTCGCGGTCATGAAAAAGTCGGACCAGGATAAACTTGTAAAGATTTTGGAGAGTGATCCTGATTACCGTAGGACCATAATAATAGATTCCATCCTTTTAATGCTTACCAAAAAAATTCCGGCCGGTTGGGCCCGGATGCACGCCCCTTATCTTACAGGAAGGACCGTATATCAGGCCGCGGCAGAGATATGGAATCCCGCCGGTGGATTGGGAAGGGTCATGCAATTTAACGGGCTTAACATGTACCGTATATGCAGCGCCTGCGGCATCGATTATGCGCAGATAGAGCCCTTTTATGACTCCGGCCGTAACCGCGAAGGAGTCTATGTGCCCCTCGACTACGCCGCGATCATGGGGGTAGACGCGGAGAATTTGAAGCATATAGATAGTTACGATATCACCGCTAACAGGCAGGTACATGAAGCATTCGCGTTTGAAATAATCAATAAAGATGGCATAAGGATGAATTTGATAGGAGGCCGCAGGAAGATAGACCATTTCGGGCATAATTATTTTACCGGGGGGCTGTACCGTTATAGGAATCCCAGCGAACCCAATCTCGTTACGCTGGATGAATTTTCCGGCTGGTATGCGGCGGCATTGGTTGAGCTTCAAAGACGCCTTGAGCAGAGGAAATATGACAGGGATCCGCAACTATGGAAGCCTCCGGTGGCTCATTATAATGATGGTCAGCTCGGGATGGCCCCATATCTGCTGAAAACATATTATGGTGACACAATCATGAGCAGGGCAACGGTTGCCTTTACATCGCACACATTTGGAAACAGATGCAGCTTCCCGGGGTTGTGGGTGCTGAACGGCATGGGCGTTCCTTTTGAGAATAGGAAATATGCCACAAGTCAGGACGGAAATACAGCCGATCTTACATCGATGGGCGCCAGGACAGCGGACTGGTATGGAGGAGTGGCCGCGGAGCATGTCGACAGGATATTGCAGAAAAAATACGATACCGGTTGGGGCGAGTGGCAAGATAATGACATGATAGCGGTAACGAACGGCGACGAAAGGGAGATCACCGCGCATTTTTACAGAGAAAAGATGCGCAATATTTTAGATGGGGAAAAGTATCCGGATGGCGTAGATCTCGAACACCCTACGCCGGAACTGGCTTTAAAAACAAAGGCGCAGTGCAAATCAGACATGGGGCTCGATCCAGACCTGTGGACCCTCTCTTACCAGGGCCGATGCATGACGGAAAAGGCGGGACGGAACAGGGCGCTGACCAACTATAACATCCGCGCGCTGGTAAAATACGGAGTGCAGGTCATAATAGGGGCGAACAGCTCAAGCGACCCGTATATTATTGATGGCCTGCAGTTGCTTGCCGATCAGTTGGCCCGGGAGAAGGCCGCGGATCCCGCCGGATATAAAGGCAGTCTCACATTAGTTAAAAATATAGACATTGAGATGCAGAGAAAGATTCTTGCCGCGTCAGACGCTCAGGCCCAGGATTCCGACCCTCATTCGGAGGCGGCAGGCGCTCAAGAATTAGATTTGGCCGCTTGCGGCGGTATCGTAATAGCTCCCCCATGGACAGAGGGGAGCTTACAGTCCCAGGGAGTCAAGATCGATCTGGATGACGAAAATAGTTTGGGTAATATTGTGGTGCCCGAGATGAGGCTCTCAGAAGAAGAGATCGATAATGTGCTTTGCGATGATGAGATGAGAAGGGCCGTTGAACAATCGTATCTTACAGCATATAAAAAATTATTTAAACTGGGCGAATTTGAGTCAGATCAGCCGAACAAAAAATTATTCAGGCTCCAGGCGCTTTCTGTAAGGCTGAGCAGGGTATGCGAGGCGATATTGACCGCGGCGGAATATTTGAGGCAATTCAGCGCCGCCGTAGCGAAAAAAGAGGGCGCAATTGCAGCGGAACCATCCGCCGCCCCGGCCCATGTCGCGGCATTATCCGGCCCGACCGGGAGCGTTGAAAACATTCCCGCTACTCCCGAAAGTCCCGCGCACACGGGATTCGGGATCTGGATGAAGCAAAATAGTAACTCATATACGGATGAGGGATATTTCAGCATGTCGGCATTGGGCTTGAGGCAGGATATAGATAACGGAAATATCCCGGGCAATTTCTCAAAAATACCGGTTGATATAGCTATAGCGGACAGAACATTCCATATTGATCTGGCGGTTCATAAATCGGTTCTGGAGAGGCTGCCGGAAGGAATGACCATTCAGCAATTCATCGAGAATTGTATAAAGATCCGCGCGCCGACGCAGTATGGACAGATACTCATGCTGGAACGACTGATAAAGAACCTCGAAAGAAAGCCTTTCATAATAGACGCTGTCAGTAAATCCCCGAGCCTATACGGCGATTGCATACAAAACCGCTATTGTTATATAAATCTCAATGCCCCATCGAAATTAGATATCACCGGCATCTCCCACGAAATAATGCATGAGTCGGGCCGGGCCGATGAATGGGAGCTGCTTAAAGAGGATATTATTATCGCGGCAAGAAGCGGCGTCACATTTTTGGATATCTCAAAGCAGATAGGAAATTTGTTAGACATGGACTCTCCGCTAATATCTCTTTTGCGCCAGCTTGCTCCGGCCCTGCCGGATGACACGCCCCGACCATCAACACAGGCAGGCGAAGGCGTGGTTAAGAAGATCCCCAAAGACAAGGCAAAATATTTAATAGAAAAGCTCAATCAAGGAACGGCTGCAATCCATAAAATAATTGATTCCGAGATAAGCGCGTTCCCGCCAAAAGTAAACAGGGCTAATTCCGTGCATTATTTATCCGCAAAGGTCAAAGACGCGTATAAGGATCTTTTCGCCCAGATCGCGGGCCAGATAGGTAAGGATATTCCCGCGTTTGGCCGGCTTGCGACAGAGATAGAGAGAGGCAACTTTTCGCAGCAGGTCGTCATGGAAGTTTTAGAAGAGACCTTCATGAAATCCGGTTTATTCATCCTTTTCGACATGGGACAATTTTTTATTAAAGAGATCGATGATTTTGTTGAGATACCGATATTGAACGTTTACCCGGTTTTACAAAGCGAAGACCTTGATACCGACATGATCAGCCGTTCTATAAAAATGAAAGCCGTAGCCATCGAAGCGTCGCGGGTCCCGAGCTACGTAAAATACCGTTTTGGACATGATGAGATAATAGCGGCGGCGATATCCAAGATAAAAGTTGATGGGAGCCTGCCCATCATATACATTCCCAAAAACCTCGAGAATCAATTAAGGGTATTTCATGCGGAATTTCTCAATATTGCCGACCCTGCCAGGGGAGGATATTTAAGCGGCGATGTCGCGACCCGGATACCTATTATAAACGAAACGTTTAAGAGATTGATCACGAAACAATGGGCAGGTGTCACTATAACAACGTCCGGCGATCAATTTGTCAGGAAATACTATAATAGTTTCCGCGATTATGTATTAAGGCGTGAAGCGATACGTTGCGTCATGCAAACGTCAGGCGAACTCGCGCCATTCCTGATGGATATGGCCGAAGGCGATAATCACTGGCTCAGGTTATTTGATTTCATCAGGTATTTGTTCAAATTGCCCAAAGGTACCAGCGCCAGCAATCTGGCGGCGGCATCGTTCATTCTGCGTCACCTTGTTCCTCATGTAAGCGGCGTCAGGATACCGGAACCCGAACTGAGAAAGCATCTTTATATGAATACTTTGTTTGAAGCCATTCCTAACATGGATGAAAAGGCGCTAAAGGGCTGCGCCAGAGATCTGCTCCAGTGCCTTATCCAGGCGAAAGAGGCGCAGGACGCCGCACGCCGGCCGTTCGAGGAGGTTGCAAAAGAGCCGCCTGCTAACAGCATGACCCGGAGGCAGTTTATAAAGCTTGCTGCAGGCGGGCTCTTAGCCGCCGGCGCGATAGGAGGCGGCCTTACGGCAATAACTATCAGGTCAAAACGGGAAATTGAAAAACAAATGGCGCTGGAGCGCGAACTGGAAAGGCAGGAAGACGCGAAGATACCTTCCTACCCGCCGGAACAGAAAAAGAAGCCTTTGGAAGAGAGAATAAACGCGCTAAACGCGGATGAACTGGCAAAGAAGGGCATCTTCTTTTTCGGTAAGGACAATTATTACAGGGACTTAATCACGGGCAAACAGAAGCGTGGAAGCGAAAAATACGGATTGTTCGGATTTATTTCCTGGTACACAAGATTTGAGCTGACCGATCTTATTGAAGAAGCGCTGGGAGAGGAGATAAGCGATGAAGCCAGTGAAAATAAGGCGGTCGCGGCCGCGCTGGATAAGAAGGCGGGCGAAATCCGGGATTCGGCAAGCGCGGTCTCGATAGAGGACAGGATTCGGCGGCTGGAAACCAAAGAAGAGAAACTCGCGCTTCTATTATCCGCTATCCCGAATATTAATCGGGCGCATAAACATGCCGGGCTTATACAGGGGGATTTTGAGAGATTGATGAAGGCGCATGGCCTCGAGTGGATGCTCGAAGAATTTCCGCAGCTCAAAAGCCTGTTCGACCTGTTGCTATCGATCAATTCCGTATTCTATTATTCGGAAAAGAACTTCGTCGAAGTCCGGAAGATACTAAACGAGTTCAATCAAAAACTCTTTATGCCGCATGGGTTTTATGCGCCTGAGGATTTGATCGATAATTTCATCGAAGGCAAAATTGATGATTGGCTGTTTAAGGTACGATTCCGTTCCACATTTCAGGGGAAAGATATATGCGTAGTTCAGCGTATAAGGGATAACGGGGCAAGGCTTAATGCGTTTGGTATTGCGGACAGATTCAAAAAAACCTCTAGAGTTGCTGTAGTATTCTATGATGAAACTCTGGATAGAGCCAGAGAGCATTTCCAGGCGACGCACGGACAAAAGAGATTTATAGCGGGAGGCTTCGAGGATAAAGAACTACAGAAAGATTTTGAGCGGGATATGACGCTATTATTCATTAAAGCGGAAGAGGAAGACCCGCGATTGAAGGATTTTGACTTTTTGCTGTCGTTTTATATTCGGGACACGATCTGGCATGAGATCGCGCATATTATCTGGGGGGGAGAAGGCGAGATCGTCCCGTATTTATCCAGCATTTGCTATAGCCAGCCCCATCTTGCGGGTATTGTGCCTATATCATGGATGTACAATGACGATAGGCGCGGGGTCTACTCGGGAATAATGGCTCCTATAACCGGCATGGAGCGGGAATCGGCTCCAGGAATTCGCGGCTGGCGTATTTTGCAATATCGGTCTGTAGAAAAATTCAGAAGAATGGGCGCGGAGGAGATACGCGCCAAGGCAAAGGAACTCCTTCGAAATCAGGCGCCGGCGCTGTATAAAACGCTTGAATCCGAAGAAGGCAAGAGGCTTAGAGACGATATACTGAAGAGCACAAGCTCACAGGGTTTTTCATCTCCCGCAGCAACGCAGCAAGCCGGCAGCCGCGGCATAGATTCGGCATTCGCGGCCGCGCTCGCTATCTTTGCCGATAATGGAGGCGATTCCCCGATTGAATCGAAAGCTCAGCCGTCCGAAAAAACCGCGAATCCCGCACCGGCCGGGGACAGGCAGGGATTGCCGCGAGAACCGTCCCAAAACATCATTGAAGATGCTTTTAAGGCCGCCATGGTTATTGATTCCGCGTCCGAGATCGCGGGGGTCAGCTTAAATGCTGAGGGGCTGGCGATAGTCAATGAAATACACGATGAATTAAAGGGAGAGATAGAAAAATACGGCAATCGGCACATCATCACATCGTTGAGAAATACAAGAGACAGGGTAAAGGATCCGGCGAAAAAGGCGATAGACGAATTAATGGATGAACTGAACAAGCCGGACGGAGAATTCCGTTATGAAAATCCGGCATATCAGGCGATTGTTAAGCTGGTGAGGGGATGGCCGAAACGGCACTACCATGCGCATATAGGAGATTCGGTTCATGCGAAATTTAAAGAAGCTTATCTTAAAAGCGGGCGCTATGATCTAGGCAGTTGGGAGAAGATGATAACGCATGTTGCTCTGCAGAATTTTGCGGATGGGGTAAGAGATCTTCATTTATCGATAAGGGTAGACAGAGAAGGCGTCGGAACTCCGGAAGAAGTCATAGCTGCATCTATACGCGGCTGTAAGGAGGCCGAGACGATAGCCGGATCATATCTTAAAGAAAAATTTTCCGC
>JAPLMG010000048.1 GCA_026387165.1 Candidatus Omnitrophota bacterium | reverse complement strand
CACAAAAACGAGGAGGATAAAAGTGAAGAAAACCTTTTCCGAATCGCGGATAGTGCCGCTCGTCGTAATATCTCTTTGTATTGTAGCAGTCCTTTTCATCTCGCTTAAAATAACATCTTACGGATATATTCCCGGCGACGACGCAATGCGCCATGTCGCCAAGGCCATCTCAGGCCTTGATTGGGACAAGATACTCGTTATACGCGAAGATATAAAGATGGACAGCCATCCGGGCTGGCACGCCATATTGACTGTTTTATATAGGGCCACGAATTGTTCCGCTGATGATCTCATGGCATTTTCCGTGGTTTCGCTCTTCCTGATATTCTGTTTTGTGCCTCTATTTTTCTTAGAAAGGCCCGAAAGCTGGATCCTGGCGCTTTTGGCTGTCAGCGTAACCGGTCATGGATTTATATTTCGATTAACTTCGGGCAGGCCATATATATTCACCATGTCCACAGTGCTGATCTTTGGTTTTCTATGGCCGCGTTTCCGTGATAAGAAGATCCATTGGCCGAGCGTAATTTTGATGACAATATCAATAGCCGTGTCAACATGGGTTCACGGTCTTTGGTATATGTTTGCGCTGCCCATAGCCTGTCTCTTCGCCGCGCGGGAATGGCGCCCGGGCATTATATTCAGCGCTTGCGCGGTCTCAGGAATAGCAATAGGGGCTTCTTTCACGGGACGCCCCTTTCTATTTCTGGGCCAAATATTGAATCATAGCATACACAGTTTCAGTGGCCATGCCGTTACGCGCATGCTTGTAGTTGAATTTCAGCCTTCAGACGGAACGCCGCTCATGGTTGCGGCGGTGCTCGCGATGCTCGGCTGGCGCGCTCTCAGGAATTCGTGGAGCATAAAGACGATAGACAATCCTCTATTTTTCCTTGGGGCAGCGGGCTGGGTATCGGGATTAGTGGTATATCGATCCTGGCTTGACTGGGGCATGCCGGCCATCTCGGCGTGGATGGCGCTGGAATTCCAGGATTTTTTTACAAAAACGATCGGCTCTTATTCATGGCGGCGCGTTGGCACAGTGTTTTTTGCCGGCATTACGCTCTTTCTTGTAGACACAAGTGATCTTGGCGGGCGATGGACGAATAATCTTACAATCGATTATGTCTCAAGCGAAAATCCGGATGCTGCCTCGTGGCTTCCGGAAGCTGACGGCGTAGTCTATTTAACTGATATGACCCTTTTTTATCAGACTTTTTATAAAAATCCCAAGGCTCGCTGGCGTTACATACTTGGGTTTGAGCCAACATGGATGAAGCCCGATGACCTTGCCATCTTCAGGAATATATTATGGAATTACGGCGCATTCAAGTCATTTGAAGAATGGGTAAAGAAGATGCGGCCGCAGGACAGGCTTATAGTCAGACACCCATCGGGAAAACCCCCTGCCATTAGCGGCCTTGAGTGGTACTACGCCGCAACCGACACCTGGATAGGGAGGCTGCCGAAGAATATATCCAAATAATTTCGACATCGGATAAATAAATGGCTTCTTTAGCCCCCTCACCCTCATAAAATGGGGTCAGGTCCATTCACGTAGCAACCTACGCGTTGGACCAGACCCCATTTTCTTATAGGGGAGAGGGAACGCTATTTTGAAATTCCATACAATAAAAAAACCGCGCTTTCTCCAGGTACCAAAATTCCTGAAGAAAGCGCGGAATTAGACACTCTTTCTAAACTTCTAAATTACGGCAACTTATGTAAGGGGTAAGTAGTCGCCGCACCACAAGTCGGAGGATCTGTAGTCACAACATATTGCGCTGTCTTAACCGATGGACAATTAGGCTGCGTCTTGATATAATTAGGAGCTAAAATTCCCCATGTTAAGGCACCGACATTACCGCTTGCCTCTCCATCCAACAACGCAACTTGCTGTGCGCCCTCGACCTGCTTCAGATTGGCTATGCAAGCATTTGTCTGGGCAGTCGCCCTCGCTTTTACGAAGTTTGGAATGGCTATCGCCGCCAATAAACCTATAATTGCAACTACTATCATTATTTCTACAAGCGTAAAACCTTTTCTTCTTAGCATTTTGTTCACCCCCCTCCTCCATTATCGGACCAATTTACTTAAGAGCCCACCTCGGATAATGTATTTATAAACAACCCTTCGACAGGCTCAGGGTTTATGGTGAGCTTGCCGAACCATAAAAAACCCCAGAAAGACCCTATTAAAAACCTACTTTCTACTACCTTACAGGTCTTGCTGGAGAATCCATCCATATATATTATAGCGTCTTAAAACACACCCTACTCCCTATCAAGACCCCTACACTATAAAGTGTACACTATAAATCAGGATTTGTCAAGCCGAATCAAGTCCCCGAAACTACCTGGGTAAGCTTGAATATAGGCAGAAACATACATATCACTATGGTACCTATCACGATCCCCAGGAAGGCTATTATAAGCGGCTCTACGAGGCTGGTAAGGCCGCTTACGGCGGTATCAACCTGCTCATCATAAAAGTCGGCTATCTTTGATAGCATCTTCTCGAGCTCTCCTGACTGCTCTCCCACCGAAACCATCTTCACGACCATGGACGGGAATATCTTAGATCTGGCAAGCGGCTCGGATATGCTCTCCCCCTCACGGACGTTAGCTCTTACGGTATCCACCGCCGCTTCTACCGCCTTGTTATCGGAGGTCTTACCCACAATCTCAAGGGCATTAAGTATCGGAACGCCGCTCTTTATGAGCGTGGACAAAGTCCTTGTAAATTTACTTATGGCCACTTTGGTCAATAATATTCCGAATATAGGCAGTTTCAAAAGAAGCGAATCGTATCGAAGCCTTCCCTTCTCGGTCTTTAAATATCTCGACATCAAGATCGCCGCGACAACGATTATTACGACTACAGCCGGAAAATATTTCTGCAGGGTGTCGCTTATCGATATAAGGATCGCTGTCGGTCTCGGCAATTCAGAGCCGAAGCCTGAGAATATATCTTTAAATACGGGTATGACCTTTAAAAGGAGCAGGAGCGTTATGCCCAAAGCCATCGTGCTTACGACCGCGGGATATATCAACGCCGAACCTACCTTCTTCTGGAGGCTGCTCGTCTTTTCCAGATACAACGCCAGCCTGTCAAGTATCTCATCGAGCATGCCGCTCGATTCTCCCGCCTTTACCATATTCACGAAAAGCGCGGAAAAGATTTTTTTATGTTTCGAGAGAGCATCGGACAGGCTGGAGCCGGTTTCAACGTCGTTGCGCAGCCTCATTACTATGTCGCCAAAGGCCTTATTCTCTACCTGGTTTCCTAATATATCAAGCGCTCCGACTAACGGGATGCCGGCATCGACCATAGTTGCCAATTGCCTGGAAAAGAGCACCAGGTCATCGATCTTAACCTTCTTCCCGCCTGATGACATGGCGGAGGTCTTCGTCTTGCCCGATTCCTTAACCGACACTATTATCAGCCCTTGCTTGCGAAGCATATCAACGGCGGCGGCGTAATCGACTGCCTCAAAAAATCCGGTCATCGCCCGCCCGGAGTTATCCTTGGCGGCATATTTGAAATTTGGCATCTTTAATTAATCCTCCGAAGTAACTCTTAATGTTTCCTCG
>JAPLMG010000217.1 GCA_026387165.1 Candidatus Omnitrophota bacterium | reverse complement strand
ATATATCGAACACGCCGAAGCAGGTGTTGCTGTGCGAGGCGCTGGGCCTGGATCTGCCGCAATTTGCCCACATCCCTTTGATATTGAGCAAGGAAGGCGGCCGCATGTCAAAACGGCACGGGGCTACGTCCATCTTTGAGTACAAGAATATGGGCTTCCTACCCGATGCGCTCGTAAACTTTCTTTCACTCATGGGGTGGGCCCCCGGCGAAGACAGGGAGATACTTCCTTTGGGGGAGATCATAAGGCTGTTCGACATAAAAGATGTAAAGAAAACAGGCGCCATCTTCGATATGGATAAACTAACATGGATAAACGGGCAGTATATGGCCTCGAAGACCGCCAAAGAGCTTTTTCCTATAATAAAAGGTGAGATGGAAAAGGCGGGCAAGAAGATAAGCATGCCCGAAGAAAAACTTTTGCAGATCATCGAAATACATAAGATGCGCATCAAGACGCTTGCTGAATTTATTCCGCTTACCGATTATTTTTTTACAGACGACTATGTTATAGATAAGAAGGGCGCCGAGAAACACCTCTCATCCGAAGAGTCCAGAAAGATACTGTCGGAGTTCGCCCGAAGACTCGAAGGCCTGACGGATTTTTCGCATGCGTCGACAGAGGCATTGTGCAGGAAGATGGCCGACGATAAGAATATCAAGCCGGCAGCTATTATCCATCCGACGAGGGTCGCTATAAGCGGCAAGACCGCGGGCGCAGGGTTATTCGAGATAATGGAAATCCTCGGCAAAGATATGGTGCTAGAGAGGATGCAGAGAGCGGCCGCATAGCTTATGGAAAAGAGAGAACCGACGAACTTTATCCGGGAGATAATAGATGAACATAACCGCGCCGGAAGATTCCAGGGGCGTCTTCATACCCGTTTTCCGCCTGAACCAAACGGTTATCTGCATATCGGGCACGCAAAGGCCATATGCATAAGCTTCGGCATTGCGTCCGATTATAATGGCTTGTGTAATCTTCGCATGGACGATACGAATCCGGAGAAGGAGGAGGCGGAATACGTAAACGCCATTATAGAGGATGTGCGGTGGCTGGGCTTTGATTGGGGCGACAGGCTATATTACGCGTCAGATTATTTCGATAAGATCTATGAATATGCCGTACAGCTTATAAAGCTGGGCAAGGCTTACGTTTGCGATCTCGATGCCGACAAGATACGCGAATACCGGGGCACGCTGAAAGAGCCGGGCAAGGACAGCCCATACCGCAACCGTCCGGTAGAAGAGAACCTCGATCTGTTCGGGAGGATGAAGAGCGGCGAATTTTCTGACGGGAGCCGGGTATTACGCGCGAAGATCGATATGGCAAATCCCCACATAATAATGCGCGATCCGGTTCTTTACCGGATAAAACGCGAGCGCCATCACCGCACCGGCGACGCCTGGTGCATATATCCTATGTACGATTTCGCCCACTGCCTTTCGGATTCGATAGAAGGGATAACCCACTCGATCTGCACGCTTGAGTTCGAGAATAACCGCCCTTTATATGACTGGATCCTGAATGCGCTCAATATCTATCATCCGCAGCAGATAGAATTCGCCAGGCTGAATGTGAGCAATACGGTTTTAAGCAAGCGCAAGCTGCTGGAGCTAGTTCGCGAGAAGAGCGTGGATGGGTGGGACGATCCGCGCATGCCGACGCTTTCGGGTTTGAGGCGCAGAGGTTATACGCCGTCATCGATCCGTAAATTCTGTGATGACATAGGCGTATCCAAAATGGATTCCATAATCGAAATAAA
>JAPLMG010000265.1 GCA_026387165.1 Candidatus Omnitrophota bacterium | reverse complement strand
GATACGCTCATCGACCTTCAGTGTGAGATCTCGTTAAAGAAAAATGAACTATTGACAGGTAAGACTTTTGATGTTTTAGTAGATGGACGGAAGAAGCTTGATCCTTCCAAATTTACCGGCAGAACCGGCACGAATAAAGTGGCTGTGTTTGACGGATCAAAAGATATGATAGGCAGGATCGTTAGTGTCAAGATAGAGTCAGTAACGCCTCATGCGTTGAGAGGGAAGGTTGTATGAAAAAAATCAAAATTGAGAGCTTTGCCAAAAATACGTCATTGCGAGCCCCGAAGGGGCGAAGCAATCTTTTTTTGGGATTGCTTCGTCCTTCGACAAAAGCTCAGGACGAAGTCCCGAGCACAGTCGTGGGGCTTCGTCGGAAAGAAGACTTACGATATCCTCCTCGCAATGACGGCTGGAAGGCGATCATTTGTACCCTCATTATTTCGATTTCGTTCACCGGGACATCATACGCGAGAGCAACGGTTGAAAGCCTGTCTCAGGTAGAGAAGATGTTCATGCAGTGTAAATACGATAGGGTAGTCTCAGAATCGGGTAAATTGATCGATGCGGGAGCTCACGGGAGGGAGGAGCTCTTCTATCTTAAAGGCTTGAGCCAGACACAGCTTGCCAGATTCAGAGAGGCCCGCCAGACTTTTGAGTATATGGTCCAGAGATACCCGAAAGGCAAAAGGGCATTTGACGGATATATAGGTATAGGCGATGCTTATCTTCTCGAAGGAAAATACGCCGAATCCATCTCAAGCTACAACGATGCTCTTACTAATTATCCGGGCCACAAGAACGCATCCATCGGCTACTACAAGATCGGCAGCGCCTATCTCAAGCTCGGATCTGAAGAGAAGGCGAAAGAATATTTTGATAAGGTGAAGAACGGGTCGCCGCTGAGTTTCGAGTCTAAGATGATACCCAAAGACCTCGGATCATCGTCCGCGTCCATCGGCGGCGCTGTGAACTCTTTCTTTAAACATCCCTCAGAAGAATCCGGATGCAGCGAGGACTATTTTTACGTCCAGGCGGGATATTTTAAGAGCAGAAATAACGCCGAAGGTTTAACCGAAAAATTGAAGCGCAAAGGATATGACAGTTATCTCGCCGCTTTGATAAAGAACAGTGTCACTTTCTATAAAGTTAAGGTAGGGCGGTTCAAGACTAGGAGAGAGGCCGAAGCCCAGGCGAGCTCGCTTAAGTCCGATGGATATAAGACCAGGGTATGCCGATAGACAAGAGAACCGTCCTATTCATAGTCGGGCCCACAGCTATCGGCAAGACAGCTCTTGCGTTGAAGCTGGCGCGCGAAATTGGGGCTGAGATCATCTCCTGTGATTCGATGCAAGTCTACAAAGGGATGGATATCTTAAGCCAATCTCCGAAACCTTCCGAGACGAAAAAAGTCCGCTATCACCTCGTAAGATCTTTAAGCCCCGCAAAAGAATACTCCGCCGGGTCTTTCAGAAAAAGAGCCGCCTCGCTTATCGACGATATAATCGGGCGCAAAAATATCCCCATAATAGTAGGAGGCACAGGCCTATATGTGAAGGGCCTTGTGGACGGGCTCTTTCCCGCGCCCAAAGCCGATCTGAAGCTCCGTAAAGAGATGTATGATTACGCTTCCCGTTACGGAAATAGGCGCCTGCACAAGAAATTGGAAAAGATAGACTCATCCTCGGCGAGTACCATCCATCCCAACAATGTCAGGCGCGTTGTGAGGGCGCTTGAGATATGCCATTCTACCGGCCGTACCATGACGGAATTGAAGAGGGGCACGAAAGGCATAGCCGATAAGTACAGGATAAAGATCTTCGGCCTTACAGCACCGCGGGAAGAGGTCTATTCGAATATAAACGCAAGAGTGGAGAGGATGTTTGCTTCAGGCGTTGTCAATGAAGTAAAAAAGTTGTCCGGCAAGGGCTTGAGCAAAACAGCGAAGGCGGTCCTGGGGTTTAAAGAGATCCTGGGGTTTTTAAAAAATGAATACTCTCTCGACGAAGCGAAAGAGCTGATGAAACGGAACACCCGAAGATTTGCCAAGAGACAATTAACATGGTTTCGCGCCGACAAGCGAATAAGATGGATCAATTTGTCGTCATTGCGGGCGACCAAAAAAGCCGAAGCGATCCTAAAAGAGATTGCTTCGTCCTTCGACCCTTCGACAGGCTCAGGGTCAGTCCTGAGTTTACCGAAGGACGACAAAAGCTCAGGACGAAGTCCCGAGCGAAGTCGAGGGGCTTCGTCGGCACTTCGTGCCTCCTCCATTAGACGAGGAGCTTAACTATGAATAGAGTTATCACGGTAACGGTGGATCTGGGTAAGCGCGAAGATTGGACGGCCAGTGAGCGCTCTCATGAATTGAGAGAGCTTGCCATCTCGTGCGGTACCTCAGTAATCAAAGAGTTGATAGTCAATAGAGACAGGATAGATCCGGCGCATTATATAGGTTCAGGAAAAGTAGAGGAGATCTCTATTATATGCGCCGAGGAAAAGATAAACGCCGTCATCTTTAATAATGACCTCACCGGAAGCCAGGAGAAGAACCTCGAAAAGATCATAAAGGCCAAGATCGTCGACAGAACACGATTGATCCTCGATATATTCGCCCGCCGGGCGCATTCCAATGAAGGCAAGCTGCAGGTTGAGCTGGCCAGGTTATTATATATGCTTCCCAGGCTCACCGGTAAGGGCGTAGAGATGTCGCGCCCCGGAGGCGGTATCGGGACGAGCGGCCCGGGCGAGCAGAAGCTCGAGGTGGACAGGCGCAGGATACACTCCCGTATATCGCGTTTAAAGAGAGAGCTGGAGGGCTTAAGCAAGCGCCGCGCGATGATGCGCAAGCAAAGGACTAGGAACTCTCTCCCGGCCATAGCGATAGTAGGATATACAAATGCGGGTAAGTCGACTCTTATCAACGCATTGACGTCATCAAACGTGATCGTACAGGATAAATTATTTTCGACGCTTGACCCTACCGTGCGCAAATTTGTGCTGCCGGACAGGCGCGAGATCCTGTTTATTGACACGGTAGGTTTCATCGACAGGCTGCCTCATAATCTGATTGAGGCCTTCAAAGCGACCCTGGAAGAAGTGTCGCAGGCCGATATGCTTTTACACGTGGTTGATATAAGCCACCCAAAGGCAAAAGAGCAGTCGGACGCGGTATACAGAGTATTGGATGAGATAGGCGCTAAAGGGAAGCCGGTAATTACCGCGCTTAATAAAATAGATAAGGTAGGTGATAGAGCCCTTATCGACAAGGTGCAGGCATCGTTTATCAACCCCATCGTGATATCCGCTTTAAAGAGAGAATCTCTTGATGGGCTTATCGCGGGCATCATCAGTATCAGGGCAAAGCCTTAAATCGAGCTTGCCGAATGCGCTTGATCCTTCGACAAAAGCTCAGGATCAAGTGCTTGAGCGAAATCGAATTGAGCGAAATCGAATGCACTTGACAAAAAGGGCGTTTGTGATAGACTACTGTATTAGCACTCTAAATTAAAGAGTGCTAATGGTTCGACGCGGCCCGCCGAAGGCGGGCCTTGCTCACCATTAGCGCCTTGAGCGAAGTCGTTCTTCGGCAAAAGCTCAGGACGACCCTGAGCAAAGTCGAAGGGTCGAAGGGCTAATTCTTAGAGGCGGCTATGCCAATGAACCCCGCACCTTCTTAAAATTTGCCTGCTGGCAGGTACAAAAGAGGTGCGGGAATAATAGAAGGTGCGGGGTGAACCCGAATAAGCGAAGAGAAGAGATCCTGGAGATGATCATCGACCGGTATATCGAGTCGGCCGAGCCGGTAGGCTCAAGAGCTATCTCGAGAAAACTTGGCCTTTCGAGCGCCACCATACGCAACGTCATGAGCGATCTCGAAGACGAGGGTTATATAACGCATCCCCATACATCCGCCGGCAGGATCCCCACCGATAAGGGCTACCGTTATTACATAACTACCCTGATGCACAGAAAAAATCTTAACGAAAAAGTGGTCAAGATAGTAGAGGCGCAGTACCATCAGAGGGTGCAGAATCTGGGAGATGTTCTTGAAAAGACATCCCATCTCATCTCAAGCCTCACTA
The DNA here is from genome assembly GCA_026387165.1 of Candidatus Omnitrophota bacterium. Classification (GTDB taxonomy): domain Bacteria; phylum Omnitrophota; class Gorgyraeia; order 2-01-FULL-45-10; family 2-01-FULL-45-10; genus 2-01-FULL-45-10. Next base: position 941 of record JAPLMG010000265.1, on the reverse strand, counting down.
ACTACGTCGGCGTAACGATGATGCCCGGTGTTGAAAAACTGTATCTTGACGGCGCCAGCCACCTCATGGAACAGCCGGAATTTCAGGACATATCAAAACTTCACAATCTCTTCAAGTGCCTGGAGGACAGGGTCAGTATCTTAAAGGTTCTCTGCGATTCACCGGACGATGATAGATTGACCATACATATAGGCAAAGAGAATAAGTCGAGAGGCTTAAGCGACTGCAGCATAGTCACCCGCGGATACAAAATAAAAGGCAGGGCGTCGGGCAAGCTCGGCGTGATCGGCCCTAAGCGCATGGTCTATGAAAGAGTCATACCTATGGTGGAATACCTTGCCGACACGGTCAGTAATATAATTTACGACATGGACGAATAGGTCATGAAAGCGAACGATAACAAAAAAGATAACGAGATACCGGAGATCAAAGAGACGATAACTATCCTGAAGACCGAGTACGAAGCGCTTAAGGCCAAGTTCGAGGAGAAAGATCTTTTCTACGATAAGTATATCCGCGCTCATGCGGAGTTTGAGAATGCGAGGAAGAGGATAGAGAAGGATAAGGCCGATTCGCTTAAATACGCCAACGAATGTTTCGTTTTGGATTTCCTGCCGATAATCGATTCGCTGGAGATATCGGAAAAGCATATAAAAGAGGCTAAGGATTTTCTGGCCGTGCAGGAAGGCGTCGATATGATACACGTTCTGATACAGAAGTTCCTGAAGGATATAGGCGTGGAGAAGATAAAGACTGTAGGAGAAAAGTTCGATCCGCATTTTCATGAAGCCGTGGAGACGGCGGATTTAAAGGATAAAGAAGAAGGTACGATAGTCGAAGAATTGAAGTCGGGCTACACTTTCAACGGAAAGCTGTTGAGGCCGGCTTCGGTAAAAATCGTGAAAAAATAACAAGATTAGCGTATAGCGGATAGCGTTTAG
>JAPLMG010000124.1 GCA_026387165.1 Candidatus Omnitrophota bacterium | reverse complement strand
ATTTTGAGATACTAAATCATGTCATGCCCGCGAAAGCATGCCCTGAGCGAAGTCGAAGGGCGGGCATCCATAAACAATCCTCGTCTGGATTCCCGCTTGCGCGGGAATGACAGACAGGCTAACTTGGACAGCAGTGATGCCTAATGCCAATTTATGTCCGCGGAAGGCGGCCACCGGAAGTTACGCCTATCTGATAGTGCGAAAAAATTATAGGATTTTTAACAGGTTGAGGCCGGTTTTTGGGTCGAGATCTTTGGTGGCCTTAACGCCCTTAAGCTCAAATACTATCGCTTCTATGACAAGAAAGACCTTCGAATCTTTGCGTACACAGCCGGTGATGACTTTATCCTTCTTCCCCATTGAGGTATGGATATGGATCTGCGGCCCCTGTACCAGTCGTCGCCCCTTCGGGGCTCCTCCGGTACAGGGCAGGCCCTTACTATTGTTAAATATCGTGCCTACGCCCATGACCTCCCAGCCGTCTTTGAACTTCTTCCAGTTCGGCTCGGGAGGTATGACAGGCTTCTTTGGGCCGGTAACTATGTGGCCTTTTTTAAGCGCGCCTAAAAATATGAACGCGGCGGCCTTAAGCTTCTCATGCCTCGCAAACTTATCCAATTCGTTCAGAATGATGTCATCATCTTCGAACTTTAAAAGGAATATCCTGCCGATACTGCCCTTGGTATATCTCATACTGCACTATCTACTTTCATCCTTACGCGTTGTCCAGTATTTCGCCTGAGTCAATAGCAGGCTCATATCTCCGCTTCTATCCTGTCTATCAGTATCTTCGTCTGTTTAAGTATGTCTGATGGCAATACCTTGGTCACTTCTATCTCGGTCTTAAGCGACCTCAGCGTAGTCAGCAGCCTCTTGATGGTGGTCTCTCTCTTCTTCTTCCTGGCCTCTTCCGGCTCAAGCTCTTCCCTCTGCCTCATAAGGACGGTAAGGTCTTTCTTCACTTCGCGGGCGTCCTTGCCCTTCTCCAACACGTCTCTTCTAAAACGCTTATAATCGTCCTCATCGAGCGTCTGCTTCTTCTTCGCGAGGCGGAGCACGTCTACCGCCTCGTAGCTCGGGACTTCGGAGGCATCCCTGGTATTGACATAACCCTTATCCAGAAGATGCGGCTCCTCTTTCTCTAGGAAGTAGTATGTCTTGAGAAGCTTCAGGGCCGTGTTCTTCCTTATGCCTATCTCTTTAGATGTGTAAGCGTCAAATGTGAGAAAGCCCCAGTCCTTAAAGAGCTTGTCCTTCCAGACGCTGTAGAGCGACTGCCCCAAGTCTATCCACGAGGTCTTAAAGCTCTTGGCGCTCGACAATATCTTGTACCTCAGCGAACCCTCGTCAACATTCGCCATCTTCTCTTCAATGGCACCAAGTGATTTAGTTTTATACCTGTCCACAGTTAAGTCCTTTCGATTTGTGAGAGGTGATTATACCGCATCCTGTTACTTTTCCAAAGAAAATTCTCCTGCAGGCAGCCAGACCTTGCGGCTCCCCCTCCCCTCAAAACCTAAGCCTTGTCATGTGAGCACAAGCCACCTAATAAGGTGGCAGGAAAAATGTTCCCCCACACCCAGCTCTGTAATAGCGCTGATATAGCACGGCTGGGTGTGGGGTCAGTCTTTTGCTCAGAATAAAAACGGGGACCTGCGGAACTCGGCCCCGTGTAAGGGGCCTCATCCCGCCTTCGGCGGGACCGCATACCGTCAATTCCAAGGCGGACATCCTCGGTCCTTTTTAACCGTTTTTATCCTTCCAAAAAGACCTAACATTTTTATTGTGCTCACACGACAAAAGGCCTAGGTTTTACAGCGCGTCCATGGCAGGCGGAATACCCGGTGGTCCGCCTTGAACGGATGTCAAAAATTATGACACCTTATGGCGATACAGAAAAAATTCAGACGACCAATGACGCTATAATAAGTCTTAGGGCTGAATTTTTGTCAGAATTTTTACATAGCAAATTGGCATGCCTAATGCCAATTTGCGCCCGTGAAAGGCGGCCACCGGGTATTCCACCCCTGCCTGGAGACGGCGGCAGTGCCACGAGAATTTTCATCTTGACCTCTCAGTATCAGGCGTGTTATTCTTTTGGCGAGGTGAACTATATGAAAAATTCGAATGAGCTGGAGAAGGCGGCGATTAAAGATGTGGCGGAGTTCATGGCGGTAGCGGCGAGGACCGCGCCGAAGACACGCGGCATAGACAATATCGAAATCATTGCCATAGATGACGAGGCGGCAAAAAAGAGACTCATCGAGAAGATGAAAGAGATCTCAATGAAAGATGCCAGGCCAGGTTTCGAACGCGATGCTAATTCTATCGCAGACTCTCCTGTCATGCTTGTCATAGGAGTAAGGAACAACCCCGCGGGATTGAACTGCGGATTTTGCGGATACTCTACATGCGAGGATATGGCTAAGCATAAAGGCACGTGCGCCTATAATCCTATAGATCTGGGCATAGCAGTGGGCTCTGCCTCCGCGCTGGCAGGCGATTTCCACGCGGATAATCGCGTGATGTATTCAATAGGAAGGGCTTGCCTCGATCTGGGGTTTTTCAGCCAGACCGTTAAGCAAGCCCTTGGGATCCCATTAAGCGTTACGGGTAAAAATCCTTTTTTCGATAGAAAATAACTTAAAGACACCATGTCACAAAATCACACGCAAAAGCTTTTACGTGTGACCTGGTGGCTTGATGACTATTCTATATCTTCAACGACAACGCTATCTTGTGAGTAGTCGAATCGACCTTGACCACTTTAACCTTAAACTCATCCCCTACCTTAAACTTTTCTTCCAGCTTCTCGCCTTCAGCTAAGTTTATCTCGGATATATGAACCAGGCCTTCGAGCTCCGGGGATATCTCTACGAATAGCCCGAAGTTCGCGATCTTTGTGACCTTGCCGGGCATCTGGCTCTCCGGAGCGTATCTACCCGCGATCTCGTCCCAC
>JAPLMG010000251.1 GCA_026387165.1 Candidatus Omnitrophota bacterium | reverse complement strand
TGGACGGCGCCGAACAGTACGGCTATCCGTACTTTCCGGTTACGCTTCTGCATCAGCTGCAGCTATTGGTAAAATATATTACCAAAAAGCTTCCGGATATGGATTTTCCGGTTCAGCTTATTCAGGCTAAGGATGACGACGTGGCGAGCGTCAAGAATTCAAAGTTCATCTATGACAGAATAAGTTCGAAAACAAAAGAGATTGTGCTATTATATAACTCGTATCACGTGATCACGGCTGATCAGGAGAGGGAGACGGTGGCCGCGAAGGTGGCGGGTTTCTTTGACCGCCTGAGGTAAACCCCGCCCCTTCTTATAGTGATTTGTGAATTAATGGCGCGGGATTAATTAAGACAGAGGGCGCTAAAAATGATAACCAAGAAAATCAAGATAACAGAAAGAAGGCGCGGGGTGAATAAGACTCAAAAAGCGCAAAAGATGAATAAGGCAGGCGCAAAAAAAGGTTTATCAAAGGACGAGCTTTTAAAATTGGAGTCGCGATATTGCTCATGGGGAGATACCGTTCATTATGTAGAGAAACCCAATATATTTGCGCGGGGACAGGGCTCGTCTCTCTACGATAATAACGGAGTGGAATTTTTAGACCTGCAGATGATATACTCTGCCGTAAATTTCGGATATTCGAACGAGCGCCTTAATGCCGCTCTCAAGAGACAGATCGACCGCCTGCCTCAACTTGCCTGCCAGTATCTTCATGAAGAGAAGATACTCTTAGCCGCCCGTCTTGCTGAGGGGATGGAGCGGACGTTTGAGGAGAAGGGCAGGATCCATTTTAACGTCGGAGGGGCGCAGGCGCTGGAAGATTCCATGAAGCTCGTGCGCAATCATACCGGCAGGAATCTTGTCTTCGCGTTTATGGGCGGATATCACGGACGAACTCTCGCCGCCTCGGCCATTACATCCAGCTTTCGTTACCGGGAGAGGTTCGGCCATTTCGGGGACAGGGCCATGTTCATCCCGTTCCCGTACTGCTTCAGATGCTTTTACGGGAAGAAAAAAAAGGACTGCGGCATGTACTGCCTGAAGCAGTTCGAGAAGCTCTTTGAGACCGAATACTACGGAGTCGTCGATAAGAAGACAGGAGTCTGCGAGTTCTCCGCGTTCTATATCGAGCCGCTTCAGGGGACCGGCGGATATACGATACCTCCCGAGGGTTATTTTGCCGGCCTTAAGGAGATATTGGACCGGTACAAGATCATGGTCGTGGATGATGAGATACAGATGGGATTTTTCAGGACGGGAAAGATGTGGGCCATAGAACATTTTGGCATAACACCCGATATAATCGTTTTTGCCAAAGCGCTCACCAACGGCTTAAACCCTCTCTCAGGGTTGTGGGCCAAAGAATACCTGATATCGCCTGAGGTCTTTCCTCCGGGATCCACCCACTCGACATTTTCATCCAATCCTCTCGGCACGGCGGTCGGCCTGGAAGTTATGAAGCTCATAGAGGAGTCGGATTTTGCCGCTATGGTGCCGGGAAAAGGGAAATATTTTATCTCGAGGCTAAGGGGCCTGCAGAAGAAGTATCCCGAGATCGGCAATGTGGACGGCCTCGGGCTTGCGCTTCGGATCGAGATGTGCCGCAACGACGGATATACGCCGAACAAGGCGCTCACGGACGCCATAGTGGATATAGGATTGAGCGGCAAGCTGTCGGCCGGCGGCAAAAAGCGCGGCCTTGTGCTTGATGTCGGCGGATATTACAAGAACGTCTTCACGCTGGCGCCGTCGTTTTACATCACAGAGAAAGAGATGGATCTGGGGGTGGAATTATTCGAAGAGGCTTTAGTAAAAGCCATTGCTCTGACCCGTTAACGGCCAAATGATGATATCGAGACGCAATGGGCGGGGTAAAGAGGCGGAAGAGAACGTAATGGTTGAGGGTAAAAGGCGTATGGTCAGGATATTTACGATCTTTTTGTTGTGCGCCGCGGCTTTTTTTATGAACATAAAGGAGGCATATATGTCCGGAAGTGAATATGGTGAAATAACGCTGAATGACCTGATCCTGAGGTCCGATCTTATTATTGCGGCTAAAACTCTGGAGCCTTCCTTCATCGTTGAAGATGTGCCGATAGGTGAGGGCCGTTACCCTCCATTCAAAAAATGCGTCTATTCTTTCGAGATGGTCGATCTCTTATACGAAAATAAAGAGAATATGAAAGAATGGGTTGATGCCGGCGGCCATACGGCCCCTTTGGCGGGTAAGAGGATAGAGGTCCTGATGGATTTTTATGACGGCCACCTTGATCTGGAAAAAAAATATTGGATCGAAGACCGCCATAAGACCAAACTGTTCCAAAGCTATAAGGTTTACGACCAAAAGCTCAACAAAGAGAAGAAGAAGATAATATTTTTGGTCTACAATAAAAAA
>JAPLMG010000097.1 GCA_026387165.1 Candidatus Omnitrophota bacterium | reverse complement strand
AATTTCCCCCCTCACCTTAATCCTCTCCCCCTTTGGGGGAGAGGAAATTATGAGGAAATTCCCTCTCCCCTTTAGGGGAGAGGGCAAGGGTGAGGGGTATGCAAAGATCGAATCTCAAAATACTTTTTCAGACGGAACATGAGCTCTATCCTGGACGCAAGTAATATCTTATTCTTGTTTCTCATCTATCGCCTGCAGTAATTTATTTTGAGTGAAAAACTTATAGATCTCACCGGCGGCTATTTTATGGGCTGTCTCATTGGGATGATGATCCGTAGGGTTCACCCATAACTCTTCGGCCCTGTATTTCGAAAAGGCCGGAAACAGATCTACCAGGAGGATCCCCTCCCCCTTACAAAAAACAGAGATCTTTTCATGGATCTCGCGGAACGGATAACTTGCGAAATCGTACAGCAGGGGGAAGAGTACAATGACGAATTTACCGTCTCTATCTTTAATATCCCGGTGAAATTCTCTTAAAAGATTAAATTTATTTTCAGCGTTCCTGCCCCGGAACGATTTAAGGTATGCTTTGATCGTCACATCATGAAGCCTCTTTTTGTCTATCAGATGGCAGACAAAGTTATAGAGGCCCGAGATCTTTCTAATGGGATCAAAGGCATATCCCCCGTTATTGAGATCGATCTGGTCGTCCCCATATATCCGTACAGGCAGGCCGAAATCATTAAGAACGAATCCGTAGATGACTATCGGATATCTCTTTTTTGAACTTTCCAGAAGATACGTGTCGAATACTTCGCGTATATCATGCCCTATAACGCCGCAATTCCTGATCTTTATGTCACGGCCGCCCTGCTTTATCAATCCTTGCAATACCGTCAAGTATATATCCTCGTACTTTACCCCTCTGCCGAAAGTGAAAGAATCGCCAAGCCCTAAGATCGAACTGTCATCACGGTCATCTATATAAGCCGTGCCGTCGGGAAACCGGTATCCCGACTGACTTGATGTGTAGACCAGCCCGTAAATGACGTCGTTGCCGTCTTTGCCTATAGGAATGTGGTAATTACGCGGATTTGTATAGTAGACCGCGCTCTGATTGTTGAATTTGTAATATTTTGGCCCAAAGATCCTCAAGGCGATCTCCAGGAATAAAAGAGTAGCCAATAAGGACAATACGACCGCCGATATTTTAAATAATATTTGATGCCTTGCCCGTGTCGTCATATCATCGATCCGAAATAGAGAGTTGGTTAAGTATCGCCTGAAGGTCGCCTTTAAATATCAGGTTCAGGTCGACCCTCGCCGCGCACCAGCACTTATCACAGGTCACCGGCCTGAGGTTCCGGAACGCCTCCCTGAATCCGTCACGCACACAATTCATCGGCTTAAAAGAGATCTCTGTGCGGCTGCAATAGACTACATCTCCATTCGGCTCGATGCGGCAGCTTATCGCGCCTCCGGCGCAGCGTATCGGTACGGGATCAGGCCAACTGTAAAGGTGTCTTAATGCCGACGGTGAGCTCGCAATGTTTCTTGCACCTTTATTTTTTTTATCTATGAGGCCTTTGATGGCGGCGCGATAGCCGTCAACTGGCGGAGCCATCGGATTGGCAGAGTCACTTCCGAGTAATGTCAGAGAAGCGGGCTGAAATATGGCAGTACCCCCTATCCGGGCCGCCTTTTCCAAAATAAAATCGACGGATCCTAAATTCAAGCCGGTCAGCACCGCGGCAAAATTCACTCTGATATCATTTTCGCGCGCGATAGAGGCGGCCTCCATCACCTCGCGGTAAGAACCTTTCCCGCGGATCGCGTCATGCTCTACTTCCGGCCCATCGAGGCTTAAAGTTAAGAGGTCAAGACCCTTAAGCCCTATTATCCTTTTCTTTACAAGCGCGCCGTTGGAATTCAACTTCACCTTAATTCCCTTATCATGGGCATAGCTGATAATGCTTCCCATATCCTCCCGCACAAGAGGCTCTCCCCCCGTAAACGATATCATCATGTTGCCTAAGCTTGATAGCGTATCGATAATACTGAAGACCTGCGCCGTAGAAAGCTCGTCTTCATCTTTTTCCCAAAGCGAGCAATACGCGCATCTTCTATTGCAGCGGTTCGTTATCGCCCAGCCGACTACGAGCGGCGCGCCAATCCCTGCGCATCTCGCCTTTATCAACGTCAAAAAAGCCTTTGACATCAATTTCAATTTTTTTAAGATTCTCCTATCCACAATTTGATACCCCTTGCCGGAACGCGCGGTATCGGCGTCTATTTAAAAGGAATGTTTTGAGGAGCCCGCGCTTACAGGCAATATAGCAAAGAAGCCCGGTAAAGCAAAGATAAAAATGAACGTCGGCCATTTCTCTTGACAACATTTATCGTCGTTAGTATACTCAGTTAACTCGTGAGAATTATCAGTAAGTCCTAAAACAGTATTCCCTGATATGGCTATAATACACCTTCTACATTTCGATCTTTTTTCGGGCAGTTTTCCTAACTTTCCGCATGGCCTGGCGTATATCATAGGGGCATTACGTACGGACAAGCATGAGGTTACGTTTAGCCATCTCATGCAGCCATCTGACTACGAATATGCCGCAAAATTGATAAGCAGCGTCAAACCCGATATCATCGGATTATCGTTTCCGACAACGCAGAAACAACATGTGAGGCATTTCCTTGATAATTTTGATCTGCAGGCAAGGTTGTTGATCGCGGGCGGCAGCCACGCGCGGCTTGTAAAAGAGCGTATTTTTGAGGATTTCCCCGCGATAGACGGCGTATGTATCGGAGAGGGGGAGATGCCTTTTAGAGAGCTTTGCGACCGCATTGACAAGGGCAAAGAGTATATTGACGTCGAGGGGTTTTCCTTCAGGACCGATTCCGGAATAATCAACAACCCCATCACGCCCGTCTCGGATCTCGACTTGCTTCCGATGCCTGATTATTCGCTTTTTGACTACAACAGGATGGTGATAGAAAGCGGCGGCTACTTCCAGATGATACTCTCGCGCGGATGCCCATTCGACTGCTCTTATTGCTGTAATCATATATTCCAGGAGGTATTCCGGGATAAGAATAAATACGTGCGCTTCCCCTCGCCGCAAAGGGCCATCGAGATGATAAAGAAGAACTTGCTGCTGTCTCCGTACCCAAAGACAAAAATAATAGCTTTCCTTGACGATGTTTTTATATGCAATAGCCGGTGGTTATCGCAATTCAGCGGGCTTTATAAAAAAGAGATCAATATCCCTTATATGTGTTATGCCCGGATAGAGTATGTAAACAGGGAAGTCCTTGGTTATCTTAAAGAGTCGGGATGCTCCGCTATCGAGCTCGGGATCGAGTCCGGCAATGAGTGGTTACGCAGGCATATCCTTAACCGCAGGCACTCTAACGAAACGATGGAAAAGGCTTTTGCCATGATAAAAGAGCATAAGATCAAAATAGGCGTTTTTACAATGATGGGGATCCCTTTCGAAACCGATAGCATGCAGAAGGACACAATAAAACTATGTATGCGGCTGAGGCCTGATTTCGGGCTTGTCAGCTTCTTCTTCCCTTTTCCCGGGACAAAGATCTTTCAGATCTGCTCGCAGTATGGGCTCATGCTTGACAACCTCGAGAAAAGATTATCGGGATATTATGCCGGCCCTTCGCTTAAAGAAATATTTAATTCTCATGAGAAGACGATCAGAAATCACCAGGAGCTGCAGTTATTTTTCTATTTGCGCATGGTTTTTGGAAGATACCATCTGCCTGCTTTTTTTGAAAAAGCCGCCATCTTCATCCTTATGCCCGTAAGAAAACCGATCTTTTTCTTCCTGAACAAGTCGACCAAGAACATACGGATGTTGAAACTAATAGCGGCGCTTAGACGGCTTGCATTCAGTGATCTCGCTCATCGCGGGTAATGGCAGCATCCCATTTTCGTATCTAACCAGGTTAGATATAGCGGCAATTAACGGGGTCTGGTCCAACGCGTATATTGCTACGTGAATTTATTCCTACGAAGCCCTAACGGCGATCTATTATCGAAGGGCGAAGTAGAATGGACCTGACCCCTTTTTATTAAAATGGGGTCAGACCCATTCACAACGTTATATACGCGTTGGGTCAGACCCCATTTTCTAAAAGCGCTTCGCAATCATTCACAGTCCGGTTCACCCGCATACCGCGCGCTTTACGCGCGAAGGATAGTATTTCAGATAGACAAAGAAGCGCCTGTCCCCGTTCTTTACGGCGATTATCAGCATGAAGAACATTACCAATACGCCCGGTGAGAACCTGAAGGCCTTCCAGTTCTCGCCCCTGGTAAAAAATCGTTTAACCGCGGCCGGCAATAGCGGAAGCGTCCTGAAGAGTTTCTGAAAAGTTTTATTGGGCCTCATCATGGCGCCCTCTCCGGATACTGACGAGAAGAAGTCGGAGTTGCGGCCCATATCGTCCTTTACTGCCTGTGGCGCGTCTTCGAAAATATCGGCCTCCCTGTAAAATACGAGGTTGTGGCATTTTATCCTGTTGATATAAAGTAAACTCGAATATATGCGGGCGGCGCCTTTGTGATCGTCCACCGTTTCGCCTGGGATGCCGAATAGATGGTCCGCGTCGTACCTTATCCTGTAACGGTCGCAGACGGCGAATGCCTTCAACAGATCTTCGGTCTTTTCGTCCCGCTTAAGGATGTCCCGCTTCAGCGATTCGTTGAATGTCTGGATGCCGAACTCCACGCAATAGCATCCGCTCTCTTTAAGCGCCGAGGCCAATTCCCCGTCAAAGGCCTCCGCTTTGCCGAAACACTTATACGGCAAAGCGATGCGGCGCGTATAGGCCGCCAGGTATTCTTTAAGCCATCTCTTATCGAGCGCGAATACCGAATCCTTGTAAATTACCTCTCTTATGCCGAACCGCTTCTTCGCCTCCTCAAGCTCCAGTATGACGTTTTCTGGAGAGCGCCTGCGGAAGTAGTCGCCGCCCGAAAATTTCTTATAAACAGTCTCTTCGCAGTATGAGCATCCGTAGCGGCACCCCTTGCCCGTATATACCAGATAGCTGTCCCGGAAATTTACATATGGCGCGAAGAGGCTTTTGTCGGGCAGCGGCAATAAGTCCAGATCCGCCAGTCCCTTAAATGAGCGGGTACCTCCGGGAGAATCGCAGCAACCCTCCGAGAGGAATCTCTCGAACGCGAATTCCGGCTCGCCTATAAGCGTATAGTCGTAACTTCCCCGGGGAGCGATATGCGATAAGAAGACCGTCATGATTGCGGCATCCGCCTTTTTGATCCCGCCCGACACCTCATCGTTCCACCCGCGCCTCGTAAATCCGTCGAGGAATACGACGATCCGCGAACCGCCGGAAACGGCTTTTTCGACGGCCTTTTTAGTCCCTGAAAATATCCTGGAGAGAGCCGGGACCGATAGAATATTGTCGGTGACGCCGAATATATCCTGGTCGTAGACCAAGCCGGTCTCGTGGCCGTATCTTTTGGCTATAGCGGAAAGATATTCTATCGTAACCGCGTCGCGGATGTGATACCTTCCTTTATATGCGAACAGGATCTTCACCCCGCCCATCCTTTCCTGTATATTTACGTGCAGACGGCGTAACTTGCGGGGTCACGCCTTCCGCGGACATAAATTTACATTGGGCATCATTGCTGTCCAAATTACGTCATCCTGAGCGAAGCGAAGGATCTAAATGTATAGATTCTTCGATAGGGATTCATTTCATTCGTCCCTCCTCAGAATGACAAATATGATTTCGAATCTCAAAATACTTTTTCCGTCTATGGTAAATCGCTAATTTGGACGCAAGTGATTAGGCATGCGAATTTTTTTGGGAGATCCAATGAGGCTGTGTCATAATGGGTAAATTCCGTCATTGCGAGGCCTGAGCGAAGCGAAGGCCGAAGCAATCTCCGACGGAGAGATTGCTTCGTCGGCACTTCGTGCCTCCTCGCAATGACGAAAAACACGAATTGTGACACAGT
>JAPLMG010000057.1 GCA_026387165.1 Candidatus Omnitrophota bacterium | reverse complement strand
ACCTTGGCCAGAGCGATACGCATCTGGAACCCTCCGGAAAATTCCGAAGGGTCGCGTTTGAAATCCTCTTCGGAAAAACCAAGCCCGGAGAGGATCTTCTCTACCTTCCATTCGGAGCCCATCTCTTCCGGGCTTAAGCCCTCGCATCCTTCCTCCAGCACGGTAGGCTTGGTAAAGATCAGATGTTGATCGAGATATCCTATGGAGTAATTGTTGGGCATGAATACCTTGCCTTCGTCGGGCTCTTCTTCGCCGGTAATGATCCTGAATAGCGTGGTCTTGCCGTGGCCGTTACGTCCGACGAGCCCGATCTTTTCACCGGCAAGGACATCAAAGCTCACGTCCGAGAAGAGCGCCCGGGTGGCATATTGTTTAGATATATTCTTTACCGATATCATCGCTTTCCTCGATAGCGTGACGCTTCATAGAGACATACAGCGCTGAGAGAAATTAGGGACAGACACCATTTTTTTTAGTTAGTTAGATAAACGGGAAAATAGTGTCTGTCCCAATTTTAGCGCTTTTTAGGGCTATCTTATATGCTCTTTTTCCGTTGAGTCTGATGGCGCCTGCGAACCTTATCAAATACTTCTTTATTGATCGCCTGCCGGTCAACCGGCTTGCCTTCGGCTTTCAGTTTTTTGACCATCGCCTGCACCATCTTTCGCTTAATTATCTTCTGACCTGATACGCTCTTTGTTCTTTTGCCGAACCCGCACCAATCTTTGTAAATTCCCATCGCGCATCTCCTATATTAGCGCTACACCGTTTCATCCAGAGCCTTATGCCGCCTGTCTGGCGCTGCTATTATAACACAAGTCTATTTCATTGCTATGTTATTCAGAGGGGACTAAAGGAGGGACTAAAGGGGACGGTTCTATTTATGACTTTTAGACTTTTAGGGGACATGTCACTTTGAAACTGTTGAAGAACTGTCTCTATTGCTTCAAAAATACAAATTTGGCAGTGTTTGAAAATTCTTCTCGTCGGGAGCAATAGTTACTTTTCAAATAACAGGTCATTTTATCAGTGAAATCGGAGTTTTTCAACAGTCTCACTTTGGGAGACGTTCCCTAAAACCGCTAAAACCTGTGGATGGCACCGTTGAGGGCTATCTTTTTCTCAGTTTCTCTACATTCGGCAGTACAAATTTAGGTCTCACATATCGATTGTACGCATACGCCCATACATATTCGACAGCATTCGTGATCCTGCTAACAAGTATATCAATTCTGGAATATCCTATATAAATCTCTTCCTGACTTAATAATACCAAATCGACCGGGGACAGAACTCTCGGCTTGCTATCCTTAAGCACTTCTTGGGGAGACGGCCAATTCCTTTGAGTCGTAGCGGCGCCGCCTGTCTGCCTGATACCCTCTTTCCGGTATACATACTCATCCCACCATCTCTTATATTCATCGGGATCGCCCTTGAAGTCATAGATTGAGCAAAGGGTCGGCGGATAAGCGCCTTTCCTATACCCTTCTATCAGAAACATCGCTTCATTGCCGACAGTCGAACAACCGGAAGGCATAAACGGGCATCCCTCAGAGACGACAGGCGCTGCGAGCGTCTTGGAATCGACTAAACCGATAAGCTTCTTGACATCTTTATTTGTTACCCAATCTTTTGGCGGCTTATTACCCGATTTAATGACAGCGGCAGACCTTGCGTGGTTTTTGAGAAGCTCCAAAAAATTAAGCGGCGGCGTTACGGGCCAATCAAAATCTTTGAGAGACTCGAGCGATCCTGAATCTGCCGAGGCGGATCCTGCCGTAATATCTTCGGCGAAGCACGAGGAAGCGCATATAAGCAATATGACCACATAATGGAATAATCGGGTCTTTTGCATTTGAAAGTAACGGGGTCAGAAAGTAACGGGGTCAGGTCTCAACTTTCAACAAAACTAACGGTCCCATTTTATGGCTGTTGTTGATCGTTGAGATGTGACTCCTTTCCCGCTTTTATCACATCACACATCTTTTGTTTTTTTATTGTATGCCTATCGGGAAGAGATGTCAAGGAAGGGAGATCCGCCATAATTTTTTCTTTGCAAAAATTATGGCGGAGAGTAACTAATTTGCCGTGTCAAAAAGAGATCACATCTCTATTCGTTAAAATATCCGTTGCGCCATTTTTTATTCTAATAGTAACGCCGTGAGAACAACTTAAAGTGAACAACTTACTTATATCAAACTTTTCAACAGGATAAGTGCATAGAGCTGTTATTTTTTTATCGGGTATCATTTTGTCCAAGGCTTTTTCATAAGCAACCCATTTATCCCAATCTTTTTCTTGAAGCCAGGAAACATCTCCGCTTGAACGCAATCCGCTGTAACCCTGCTTTAATACACACTGCTCTTTTTTAGCCACAAGCTCCAGGATCTCATCCGGGCTAAAGATCCCCGACCTGAGATACGAATCTTCGTGACTTAATAATTCAAACTGACCTTTTTCTGTATACATATTCAAATCTTTTATTCTCTCACCCAAAACTGCCTTCGCGCCCTCAACTCCAAGTGATTGCGGAACAATCCATGTACACGACTCATTAATTCTGAACCCTTGCTCAAAAAAATAAGCTACAAATTCTAATAAGTCTTCTTTGGACTCATAATACAAACAGAAATGACCGCCCATCTCATTTTTCCTTTTTTTATTAAATGATTACACTGCGAAACTGTTTCAGAAAGGTATTAGTGCGAAATATTGCTGCTTGAGGATGTGTGAGGCATTATAAACATAATTCTTCGTTAAGTCAATAGAAATGTAGCTAACTTTTTTTTAACTAACAGTTATGCTTTACGTAGGGTATGTGTGTTTCCTTCGCGTCCCGAAGGCCTGGCCTGCCGGTGGGGATATAACTATAGGATGGATTTTGACTTTTTACGGAGAACTTATTTATTCTCGAAGGGTTTACCAAAAAGATATCCCTGGCCGTAGATCACTCCCAGAGACAATAGTTTGTCATACTCTCGCTCGGTCTCCACTCCTTCCGCGACAATCTTGCTCTTGGTTCCTTCTCCCAAATCAAGTATAGTGCTTATGATAATGCTCTTAACGTTGTCGGAATCCACGCCTCTGACTAAGGACATGTCTATCTTCAGGAACTCCGGCTTTAGTTCGGCGATTGCCTTGAGACTCGAATACCCCGCTCCCACATCATCAATCACAACCCTGATTCCCTGTGATCTGAAATAATCAAACTGTGACAGCAATATTGTAAAACTTTTTATACATGTGCGTTCGGTGATTTCAAAACATATCTGTGATGGCCTCACTTCAGATCCGGCTAAAAACTCTAATTTTTTAAAAGCATCCAGTTCGATTTCACTTGTGTCTATGTTAAGGAACAGGAGGTGGTCGGCCTTTAAAAAAGAGGCTCTCTTTACGCCGATAATCCGGGCGATCGCATTCAGTTCGAAAAACATATTCATGTCCGCGGCGAAAGAGAATAGGCCGGCAGCATCCTCAAAAAAGCTCCCCTTGGGGCCCCTCGTCAAAATTTCATAACCGATGGCCTCTCTTGTCTTCATATCCACTATGGGCTGGAAGAATGTACGGAAATCCTTCTCATCTATAATCCTTCTAAGCTCCACGATCTTCTCATTTTTTTTCTCTTCGGCCACCGCCTTTGCCGCAGGCTGTATGTCCTTAATGGCCCTATTTATCCTGGCTAATATTTCTTCTATGGGAAAATCTTTGCCTATATAGTCGGTCGCGCCGATATCAAGCGCCTCCACCTTATCAATAGTTTCGTTACGCGAAGTAAGTATTATAACAGGTATGGCGGATAACGAGTTGTCAGCCTTCAGGCGTTTACATATTTCATGGCCGTTAATATCCGGCATGGTCAAATCTAAAAGTATTAAATCCGGTTTAAGACGCGCCTTTTCAAGTCCTTCCGCGCCATTGGAAGCTGTGGCAACACGAAAATTCGAGTTCTCCAGAATGAGCCGCATTATTTCTCTAAAATCCGCCTCATCATCTATAATTAATATGGATTTGTTGCTCGTCATGGCTCCGGTCCTATGGTTCAGGCAGCGTATTAACGCGGTAATGGGGTTGGGCCTCAACTTTCAGCATTTCACTTTTTCTGTTGATTGTTGAGATCTGACCCTTATTTTTCTTATTTTTCCCTTATTTTTCCGACGATAAAACCACCTCATTACCACCGCTTTTACCACCAATTTGAATATCCAAGTGTACTATTCTACCTTGCCGCGCCTTTCTATGCCGCATCGAAGGTGATATAAACTTACATGCCGCGCCCGGTATTAAAAAAGCGTTCGCCGAACTTATTAATCAAAAGCCGCCCCGGCTTATCGTTAATTTCTCCAAAGTCAATTATATCGATTCATCAGGGCTGGGAATCCTGGTAGAGTTACTGAAGCGTGTGAAAGTATACGGCGGAAGCCTGAAACTGACAAATCTATCGCCTATGATAAAGAGCATGTTTGAAATAATGAAGCTCGATAAGATTTTCGACATTCTGTCCGATGAAGAAGGCGCCATAGCCGCTTTTAAATAATTCAGTTCTTAAAAAGGCCCGAAGCACACAGAGTGACCGATGAATTTACCAGAAAGACCGCTCATAAGGATTAGCCGGCACATCATGGATGCGCTGGCTTCTTTTTTTACAAAGAAGGCCCCGCTCTTTATGATCATAACGGCGGCATTTTTATCGATACTGGCGGTATCGTATTATCGGCTTTTTGATAACTATGAGCTGGGGGCGCTTGATCTCAGATTTCTGCTTCGTCCCAAAATACCCGTTACGGACAAAGTGGCCCTGATAGAGATAGGGGATGACTCAATAGAGAAGCTGGGAAGGTTTCCGTTCGACAGGAGTTACCACGCCCTTCTCGTAAAGGCTCTTAAAGAGGCCGGGGCAAGTACAATAGTTTTTGATATATTTTTCAGCGAACCGCACGAACACGACGCCCAGCTGAAGGAGGTCATGAGAGACTCAGGGATTGTTTATATTCCGTACGGGTTTGATTTAGACAGCAAAGCGATATCGAATGTCCCCGCGGCTTCCGGTTACGTCGCAAAGAATCTCGAAGATTTTACGTTCGCGTGCAAGGGAACGGGCCATATAAATATTCCCCCCGATATTGACGGTAAGTTCAGGAGGTTCCCCGTCTTTGTCAATTATAACGATGCGCTCTTTGGACATCTCTCATTTTTGGCGGGTTGCGACTATCTGGGAATAGGCGTCAAGGACGTGCATTTAGTTCCGGGGCGCTGCATTTCCTGCGGGCCTGATATAAAGATACCGTTAGACGAGCGCTCGAACATGATAATAAATTACGCGGGCAGGTGGGATGAGACATACAAGCATTATTCTTATATTGATGTGCTGCGATCGTACCTGGCTGGCGCGTCAGGAGAAGGGGGCGCCCTGGACCTTTCTGTATTTAAGGATAAGATCTGCATCGTAGGCTTGACTGCCGCCGGAACGGCCGACCTGCATCCGACTCCATTCGAAACGCTTTGCCCGGGGATGGGGATACACGCCGAAATTTTCAATTCCCTGCTCAATAGGAAATTTATCGCCCGCGCGTCGCGTGGATCCAACATTCTTATTCTGATGGCGCTGACCCTGTTAACATCCCTGCTCACCATAAAAATAAAGCCTCTCAGGATGCTCTTTGTGTTGGCCGGTATCATTTTCGCGTTTGGCCTGATAGGCGTGGCCCTGTTTGACTTATTCGGATTTTGGATAGATCTGTTATACCCCGCTCTGATAGTGGTTCTATTATATGTTTCTGTAACACTTTACAAGTACGCGGCTGAGTGGAAGAAGAGGCTTTTTCTTGAGAATGAGCTCATAATAGCCAGGACGATACAAGAGAGCTTTCTTCCGAAAGAACTCCCTCATTATAGCGGTATAGGCATTGCCGCGGTCATGTTTACGGCGCGGCAGGTGGGAGGGGACCTGTACGATTTTATCGAATTTGGCCCGGACAGGCTGGGTGTTATGATAGGCGATGTTTCCGGTAAAGGCGTTCCCGCAAGCCTCTTCATGGCTATGGTGACAGGTAAGTTTGAATTTTTCGCCACACCGGGTTCAAAGCCGGAAGACGCGTTATTAAATCTAAACACGGCGCTTACACAAAAATTTTCAACAAACCTTTTTGTCACCGTATATTACGCCATATTTGACTTCAGGGACAGGACGGTGAGTTACGCCAGCGGAGGCCATCTGCCGACAGCATATACGGGCCCCGGTAAAGGCCTGAAATTTTTGGATGTAGATGTCGGACTCCCTCTCGGTTTGATGGAAGGGCCTTATACCGGCAATACCGTGAAGTTTGATAAGGACGATCTTTTCGTCTTTTATACCGACGGCATAACTGAGGCGATGAACGAAAAGTCTGAGATGTATGGAAAAGAGAGGCTCGCGGCTTTGATCGAATCAAAGAAAGGCCTCTCTCCCGATGACCTGCTTAGCGCGATCGAAAAGGACGTCAGGAGTTTTGAGCCAAAGGCGAAGCAGCATGACGACATAACTCTGATAATCATAAAGATCAAATAGAGCGTTTTTTAGCCGTTCTGACGCGATAACCGGCTTTGCCATGACAACAAGTTCAAGATACAGAAAATCGGACGGCGATTAACAGGCCAACGCAGGCATCTACGGAATATCCTTCATTCTTTATGGGGAAGGGTGAATGTAAAGATGCTGCCTTTTCCCGGCTCGCTTTCCACCCATATTTTTCCGCCATGCGCCTCCACCGCCATTTTGCAGAAAGTAAGGCCTAAGCCGCGCCCCGTCCTTGCCTTTTTTGTTTCTACCTGCGCGAACTTATCAAAGATCTTATTTAAATATTCCGTTGGTATGCCGTCTCCGGTATCGCTCACGTGAACATAGAAGCTCTTTTCGTCTCTATTGTAGAGCGTCTTTACGCATACGGAGCCTTTAACGGGCGTATATTTTACGGCGTTATCGACCAGATTGGCAATAACGCGTGTTATCAATCCCTTGTCCGCCGAAACATCCGGTATATTTTCGGAGGCTTCCAAAGATACGGTTTTTTCGTCAACGCGCGCGATAACCTGCATCTGGCCGACCACTTCTTCCGCTATGACGCCCAGATTAAAATAGCCGTACCTTAATCTAATCTTGCCCTCCTCCATCTTATTTATATCGAGAAGATTTCCTATCATCCTCCTTAATCCGTCACCCGCCGCGAAAGCTATCGCCAGGCTAGTTTTTTGTCCTTCCGTGAGTTTGTCTTCGAATTGCATTTTAAGCACATACATGAGGCCGAGCACGGTCGCCAGAGGATTATTTAAATCATGGATTATCATGTGGGTGAGGCTGTCTTTCATGTCCTCCAGCTCCCGCAGTTTTTTATAATTATCCTCAACCGTTTTTTTAGCCTGAGCCAGATCCTCCTCCATCTGCTTGCGCTCGGCAGTTCTTCCGACCCTGTCAGCCAGGGCATTTATAAGCTTCCTCTCCTGGGCGAGAAACGGCCCTTCAGCCATTTGCGGCTTTTCTTCCAGGAGGTAAACTTCTATGGCGCCGACTTTAGCATTAAATACCCTGATTGCCGCGGACTGTTTCCACGGCGTAATTTTAAAATCATCTGTTTTGAATTCCCTGTCCTTGAAGATTATTCTGGCGCACGTAATGTCGGGATATTGCCAGGCGGAAGGTATTAAAGAAACCGTTCCGCTGAATACTTCTTCGGGGGAATCGTTGTATTTCGCGATAAGTTCGGCGAGCCCATAGAGGCAATTGAGTTCTTTTACGAATAAGCCGACATTGTTCAGGAGCGAGTCTTGTTCTTCGGGCAGTTTTTTGTTACCCATCAGATATTATTATACGACACTCCCGGCGAAAAGAAAACAAGATTTGGTCCTTTGCAAGTCCTCATTGCTCAAACCATCCTTATCCTCTTGCTTTAACCGCCTCGCATGGTATAATTACTGCAATGGCGAAAAAGACCCTTCTTTTTTGTTTGCTCTTCCAGATCATCTGCATGCTCTCCTCGTCGTTATTCTTTCTTCCGGTATTTTCGGCGGACGAAAAACCCGTAGAAGAAAAAAAAATGGACAAGGCCATCTGGCTCTTCAAGCACGAAAACTATGAGGAGGCTCTCGTCCCGTTACAGGAGCTGAGAGCGGAAGACCCTCAATCCGGCATGATCGCCTATTATTTAGGCGTGACATTGAAGCAGCTCCAGAGGCTTAAGGATGCCAGGCCCCACCTCGAGGCCGCGGCCGCACTTACGCCAAAAATAGGCAATGCCGTTCCTGAGCTGATCGATCTCCTGTACAAGCTCGACCGACTCGACGAGGCAAAGGGATGGATCGATGTAGCGGAAAAGGAAGGGGCAGCTCCCTCACAGACCGCTTTCATGAAAGGCCTCATCCTTCTCAAAGAGGATAAGGATATACCTGCCGCCATAGCCGCCTTCGATAAGGCGCAAAGCCTCGATGAATCACTTGCTGGAATGGCGAAGTATTATAAAGGCCTCGCCTACCTGCAGGCAAAGGATCTCTCGAATGCAAAAGAGGTATTCAAAGAGGTCGTGATGGCCACTCCGGGACAGGGCCTCGCGGCATACGCGAACGAATACATGGATACGATATCGCGCGTCGAGGACGCGGCGAAACCATTTCACGGATACGCTCAGGCTGTCATGCAGTACGACGACAACGTCGTCCTGATGCCGGGCGACGAGTC
The DNA here is from genome assembly GCA_026387165.1 of Candidatus Omnitrophota bacterium. Taxonomy (GTDB): domain Bacteria; phylum Omnitrophota; class Gorgyraeia; order 2-01-FULL-45-10; family 2-01-FULL-45-10; genus 2-01-FULL-45-10. The sequence goes on along the minus strand of JAPLMG010000057.1, from coordinate 8,118 downwards.
GGCGATCAGCGGCATTTCCGAAAAGGCGGACTGGAGGCAGTCATACACCGCCCAGTGTGATTACAACTTCAAATTCGGCGACACGGCCTCGATAAAACCGGGATATTCGTTCTATTACGGGAAAGAGTCCAACCTCGGGTTTTATGACATGACGAGCCACGACGTCACGCTGCTGCCTTCGCTCTATTTCGACAAGCTGGCGATAACGTTCCCCACCCACTATAATTATGTGACCGTCAATGATAAAGGCTACTTAAGCGTCGTCGGCATATCGAACGTCAATAACTACATGGTCGACAGGGTCAATATGGCCCAGTTCTCTTTTCTGTATAACCGCAAGATATTTCTCTGGCAGCCGAACCCCGCCGAGGAGCGCAGGACATCGAACGAATATATCGGCTCCCTCGGGTGGTACCGTTTCTTCGCGAAGAACAAAGGCGTCTTCAGCCTCTCTTATGTATTAAACCATGACGATGCTCAAGGCCGGGACTGGAGATATTTCGGGAACCACCTCATAATGTTCTCCACCATACCCGTGCTGGACCGGCTCAAATGGACCGTCGGATTAGACTACTTTAACGAGTACTTTCCCAAGAGAAATGTCGTTTACGATAAGGAGCGTTATGACAACATCCTCACGGTCTCGAACCTTGTCGCGATAGAGGTCTTCAAGAACGCCGAAGTGCTGATCCAGCACTCGTTCATCGACGACTGCGCAAGCCTCGGCATCTACAAATACCGCCGCAACGTATACGGGGCGGGAATGAAATATAAATTCTAAGGAGATTGGTGAGCTTATGAAGAGAATCGGCATCCTTATATTATGCGCTGCTCTGGCCTTTCCCTGTTCTGCCATGGCCATGACAGCCGAAATAGGCAAGGTCACCGCTGCCGAGGGGCGCGTTGACGTGACGCGCGCTCCGGATAATGAGGCGGTATTGCTATCCCAGGGCGCGCCCGTCTTTGTCGGTGACTCGATCCGCGCCAAGGACCACTCGAAAGCCGAGATCGTCTTCGCCGACAGGAGCGTGGTGAAGATAGCGCCCAATACCCGCATGGAGATAAAGGATTTCGCGGTCAAAGGCAGCGCGAGAGTTCATGCCGAGATACACATAGCGCGCGGCAAGATCTTTGCCGATGTCTCCAAGACCGGGAGCCCGGATACCTTTATAATCACCACCCCCAACGCCAAAGGAAGCGTCAGGGGCACGGAGGTGATCGTCTTCTATCAGTCGGAGAGGACGGGCGCGCTCGTGAAGGACGGCCGCCTCTCGATCTCTAACGTCTCCCTGCCCGGCCAGAAGAAAGAGCTCACCGGCGGCGAGGCGGTCATGGTATCATTCGACGCTGCTCCGGAAAAGCCGCGGCCCTATATGGATGCCGAATTCGCGCTCCACGAACAAGACACCAGGCCGGCCATCTTCAGGGAGGTGTCGCTCGGGAAGGGAGCCGGCGCCATGAGGGGCGCCATAACGACGCTTATGGGCGGAGTGAGGATACTCAAAAAAGGCGGCGCGGACTGGCATTACGCCAAGCTCAATGAGTTTGTCGAAGAGGGGGATAAGGTCGAGACCGCGGAAGACGGAATGACGAGCCTTCTATTCGATAACGGTAATATCGTTCAGATACAGCCGAACTCACGGATCATACTCTCGATATTAAAGAAGGACCCAAAGACAGGTGAATTTGATAACACATTCGAAGTGGATTCCGGAAAGGTCAAGGCCGTAGTAGAGAAGCTGGGGAAGAGCTCGAACTTCCGCGTAAAGACTCCGACGGCCCTTTGCGGCGTCAGGGGAACGATTATGTATGTTAACGTAGCCGCGGGCGCTACACAGGCGTTTTATGAAGGCGGAGGAGGGGTCGTTACCAATCCGGTATCGGGAGATACGACCTTCGTGGAGTCGGGACAAAATGCCGTATCGACGGATGCCGGCGCGATATCCGCGCCTGCCGCCACCCCGGCCGATGTTAAGATGACGCTCGACGCGTCTTATAGCTATGGCGTGGCCCAGGGGGAATACGCGGCGCCCGAGAGCAGCGCGGCAGACGCGAAAGATGGCGGCACTACCGTTCCGGGCGCGGATGACACCCCCGGCACAAATACTCCGACCAACGGAGGTGGCGGTATAATTCCTCCCGACCCTGTTCCGATAACTGTAGCAAACCCGCCTCCGGCCAAGCCAGGTGTCACTATCGAAAGTGTAGCATTTTCGGGCCTTGTCGAACTGGTGACCAATGACGGCACTAATTGTATACTCAGCTCCGAACCGGACAATTCTGTAACGGGGCAATTCACATTCTCGCGCAGCGTTGATTCCGCATGGACAACTGTCCCGGGAGAAAAAGGGACGGTGACAGGAAACGTTTTATGCAATACCAATATCCCAAGCTCTTACGCGTTCTGGATCAGCGACGAAGCGAAATGCACTTCGGCCAGCGGCGGCCAATACAGAGGTTGGCTTGGCGCGAGCCTCTCCACATCATCGTCTTCGGCTAGTACAACGCTATGGGGCAAGGCCCTCTTCCTTTACCGCGACCCATCGGGCCGGGCCGGCACCATGACGTTCTTATTCGGGGGCAAATATGACCCGTCAAACAAATCTTTCTATAGTGAATTGATCAATTCCGGAAATGTTGAATTCCAGGCCCGGGAACTTCTCCAACCAGGTGACCCGGGTTACGATCTTAACTCTATGTCATTGACCGAGGGCTCAATATACGGAAGAGGCACCGGGAGTTTCACCGCCGGCGGGACTATCGCATGCGGCCCAGGCGTTCCGCCTCCGACGGACAACACCGGCCTGTCAGGCACTACGTTTGACATAGACACCGATTGGGGAATATGGCCGGTTAATGCTCAAGGGACTTATGCAGGATTAACGTCTGATGCCTGGATCCTTGCGTTAGGAGGCGAGCGGCAAGAAGTTCCTGTGGATCCTGCGCATCCATCTTATTGGATGGGTACCATCAATGGAAATCTATGGGACGATAGAGACCCCGGAGACGCAAGCCAGACAAACATGGTTAAGGGTGGATTTAAAGGAATTTTTTTCTATGTGTCCGGCATTGGTACATTTGAAGGCGGCTCTATCCTTAATGGAAATATAGTGGGCAGGGCCGAAGCGCCGGATTGGCAGGTGATCGGCGGCGGAGAGTTTTACGTAGTCTATAAAGGTTTCACAGAGGCGCAGCTGGGCTTTACCGCAGTCGAGCTGCGAGATTTTGTCAATGTGCCCATCTCGCAGGTAGCCGCGTCTACAAACATGGCGATAGCCGCCCCTGGCGCCGGATTCACCACCTTCACTATGGATGCGCGGGTGTACGACAATGGGGGGGCGCACCTTTTTATTATGGAGGGACCATCGCAGGCACATTTAAGGAGAGCGCTCAGCCTGTGGCCGGTTGGACGGTAACATTGCCCGGAACGACGCCGGATCTCGCATCGGTAACATTATCGGGTGGAACATGGGACGCTGCCGCAAAAACGTGGAGCGCTACTGTCGATGCAGGCGGTACGATCGGAGCGCGTACAGTTTCAGGCGGCCAGGCCGGCGGGACGATGACGCTTAACGGGGACAGCAGCACCATTGAAGGCATTGCCGCCGGGAAGGCGGTATAGTAACAAATAGGGGACAGCGCCCTATTTCCACAATATCATAACCTAATCTCTTCAGGAGGTTCTATGGGGTTCAAGATCGTCATTAACAAAAAAGATGATGGAGCGTCTGTCGTTTCGCTTATAGGCTCTCTCGATAGCGATACCTGCGTGGAATTTGAAAACAATATGAAATCTATATTAGAGTCCGCATCCCAGGGTATTATCCTCGACATGAAAGAGCTTTCCTACATCAGTAGCCTCGGTTTTGGCGCCATATTCCGCCTTAAGCAGGCGCTCGAGAAGAATGAAAGCACGCTCGCACTGGTCAATCTCCAACCAAGCGTAAAGAAGATATTTGACGCCTTGAAAGCTATTCCCGAAGCGCTCTTTGCGACGATCGACGGCGCGGACAAATACCTCGACGCCTACGTGGCGTATATCAGTAAAAAAGTCGCAGAAGATGACCAAGAAGGAAAATAGAAATAGGGGACAGCGCCCTATTTTATTACGATTACGGAATTGCTGCGAGAAAATAGTATTTATGCTCTGTAAATAGGGCGCTGTCCCCTATTTGCCCACTTGCTTCGCAGCCGCGCAAATCCCTGACCGTCAACACCGCGTTCTAAACGCGATTATGGACCCGGCAACGAATAACGCGCCGAAAACCACAATGGACTACATCGCGTGGAACCTGCTCCGCCCGCTCTTTATTTTCCTAAACCTTTCGCCGTAAACGTCGGCGTCGGTTTCTTCGGTATCGGTGTGGTTGGCGTAGTCGGCGTTGTATACGTTGGCGCCGTAGGAGGCGTATAGGAACCACCGCCACCGGAGACCTTGCCTGCACCCCATGTTCCTATGAGGCCTGTTAACGCAGCCGCGCCGGAGTTGTCGTAAGCAGCAGCGGGTCTCTGCCGAGGTTTTACATTTATCGTATGGCTGACCCTGTTATTCTTCTCATTAATTTCTTTTATCTGATTATCCGGATCAATTATCAGGCTTACGTTATGCGTTCCCAGGGCATTGAACCAGTAATTTGAAACTTTGAAATCCGCCGATTCATGTGCCTTTAACAGCGGCTTTACCGATTCCCTAATGATCTGACCGTCAACCAGTATATCAACTTTAAGGTTGTTTATATCGATATCTGAATTGTTGTCATAGGCACCGTAGAGAGAGCCTTTCTCACCCTGATAAACCTCATCCAGATAATCCCTGGCGCCGTTCGGAATAAAACCGATATCTATGGAGCGCGAGTCGGGCAAGCGCGTAAGCATCTTTTCTCCTCCACCCGAAACAGATGCTGTCCTCGGCGCCATTACCGTAAACCCATGACTGCTGTAGTTGTTGGGCCTGTCGGTATCGGACGTCTTGTATGGCGGCGTATTGTCTACTTGTACTTCCATTTTGTAAGTCCCTGCCGGTTGTAGCGCCGGGACAGCGATTTCCAGCGGTACCGTTGCATGGACAGGCACATCAACCGTCCAGTTTTTATTGATCAATATACTGCCATCCGGCTTTGTCACGACAAGATTAGCTATAACGGCGTTTGCGTCGTGGCCGGAACGATTGGAGACATTGAATTTTATGACTCCCGATTGACCGACGTCAGCTATGTTGCTGACATGGCCGCCTGTCCTCCAGAATGCCGGGATGTCGACTTCAAGATCGCATACAGGGCCTACCCGTATAAGGCGCGGAAATGTACGCCTTCTCATAACCATTGTGGTCGAAGGGCTTGTTCCGGCGGGTAATACTTTTATTACTATGTCTTTGTGATTGCTGGCCGGGTCTGCGGCTGCGCCGACTTCCGGCGGGGTGGATCCTGTTATATCCAAACTAAGCGTGTGACTACCGGCCGTAGCAAAAGAACGGCCAACACAAACCAGATTATTTGTACCATGCGGATCGCATACGAGCCCATTCCCCCGTTTTATCTCCGCACCGTTATCCTTCATCACCGCGTTTATGCCGCTTGCTGCAACATTGCTGTTATTATACATGACCGCATAGATAGTGACCGGTTGTCCGACAATAGGTTCGCTTATGCTCTGCCCATGCGCGTCGCTCATCTCGACCTCTATCCATATAATGTCCGGGCTGGCTGCGCCGGCGCCGCCCGGTTGCGGCGGAGGAGCTTGTCCGGCGTGCAATACATGTATAATTATATCTTTGTGATTGCCGGCAGGGTCTGCGGCTGCGCCGGCTTCCGGCGGGTTGCATCCTGTTATATCCAGGCTAAGCGTGTGGTCGCCCGGAGTGTTAAATACGTAATTCAGGGCCGAGATCGGCGCAACTCCGCGCATATCGCAGCTTAGGTTATTGGCAGTGGCTATAGCTGCGCCATCCATTGACATAGTCGCGCTGATACCATTCGCTGCTACGGTGCCATTATTATACATGGCCGCATAAATACTCACCGGCTGTCCGACCGCAGGCTGGCTAACACTACGTCCCTGGGCATCGCCCATCTCGACTTCTATCCATGTAAGATCCGGGCCGGCTGCAGCAGGGGCGCCTGGTTGCGGCGGCGGCATAACCTGTATGGCAGGCAATACATGTATAATTATATCTTTGTGATTGCTGGCCGGGTCTGCGGCTGCGCCGACTTCCGGCGGGGTGGATCCTGTTATATCCAAACTAAGCGTGTGGTCGCCCGGAGTGTTAAACATATAATTCAGCGCTGAGATCGGCACAGATCCGAGCATATCACAGCTTAAGTTACTGGCAGGGGTTACGACTACGCCGTCTATTGCCATGGTCGCGCTTATGCCGCTTGCTGCAACATTACTGTTATTATACATGACCGCATAGATATTCACCAATTGTCCGACAGTGGGTTCGCTGACACTGTTTCCCTGCGGGTCGCCTATCTCGACCTCCATCCACATAAGATCCGGCCCGGCTGCAACGGGGCCGCCCGGTTGCGGCGGAGGCGCTTGTCCGGCGGGCAATACATGTATAATTATATCCCTGTGATTGCTGGCCGGGTCTGCGGCTGCGCCGACTTCCGGTGGGTTGCATCCTGTTATATCCAGGCTAAGAGTGTGGTCGCCCGGAGCGTTAAATACGTAATTCAGCATTGAGACCGGCACGGAGCCGCGCACATCGCAGCTAAGGTTATTGGCAGGGGTTACAACTACGCCATCCATTGACATGGTCGCACTGATGCTATTCGTCGCTACGACAGTAGGCTCGCCCACCCTTTGTCCCTGCGCGTCGCTCATCTCGACCTCTATCCATGTAAGATCCGGTCCGGCCGCCGCTGGGCCGCCTGGGCCGAGAGGACCTGCATTATCTGGCTCAGCAGGGGTTGACGCGCCGCTCCCCGGAGCGCCATCCTTATTGCACCCTCCGCAGCCCGATAAGACAAAAGCCGCCATGACAACGAACAACACCAGCACAAATACCACAAAAGATAACTGCAAAGACCTATTAGTGCCCATCGCTAACCTTCTGCTGATGGATCGCCCTTGTAAATACACCGGTACGTTTAAGCTCAGCGTACGGTATCTGGCTTGCGACTATGGGTGTCTCTATTTCTCCCTGCGGCCCCCCCGGGCGAAAGCCTTGTTCCGTAGAATAGGCTGGATTCTTAACAATTACTTGATATGCCCCGGGAGAGATATTGATGTTAAGGAATTCCATATTGCCGCCGCCTTCAATGGAGCCTTCTGCCGGATTTCCAGGTACCACTTCAGAATATACCCCGGCCATGGTGTCCCTGTAACTTGCCGTAACGGCGATAGGGCGAAATGTAAAATTTTCTTGGGCTATGACGAAACCCGGTTTATCCCCAAAATAACGTGGGACCTTATAAATGCGCGTCTCGACCGTTGCCGTCGCCCTGTACAGAAAATCCTTAAAAATATTAACTCCCGACACGCCCGTAAGCGAGCCTGATTCCTTCCATGTCAAATCTATCTCTACAAGGAGATTGTTCTTCTCAACGGCAGAATTTTTTTCAAGGCTCTCATTCTTGCCTAGACCGAACGCTGGCCCAGGCAGTTGGAATGCCGGCGATGAAATTAATAATATTAAAATGACCGCCCAAAAGTTAATTTTCTTTTTCATTTAAGTACCTAATAACTTAGGCGTCCTTTTTAACACGTCCCCAAAACCGATTCCGGCGTCATCTCTCAAGCGCTCCCTATCTAAACTGGCGGTGTGTACTCGATTTCGTTCGAATTCACTTTAATCCCCTCTCCCCAACGGGGAGAGGGCAAGGGTGAGGGGGTAAACCATCAACGCCCGGCTCGGCTTCGCGCCCGCCTATACGCTGTAGCTATAACAGGTAGAGTAACGGCTACAGCAGGCGCTCTCGCGTCCTCGCCCTACAGTCTAATGGAGGAGGCCGAAAGCCGACGAAGCAATCTCTACCACAGGGGCTCGTCCACATCCGCCTCAGCCTACAGCACATCTAAACTCACGAGGCTTCGGCGTATACCTCGCCCTTACCGCGAAAGACTCGAGGCCAAAAGGCAATTTTGGGCGCGGGCAAAATTGCCTTTTGGCCAATG
>JAPLMG010000261.1 GCA_026387165.1 Candidatus Omnitrophota bacterium | reverse complement strand
GCCAATCTGCGTCAGCGGAAGGTGGACACCGAGGCCTGGCCAAAAGGAATATATAACATGCCTCAATTTACTCACGCGTTTTTACATTATCTCTACGAGATATTGCCCGCGCTTGCGCTAGGCTTCTTTATAAGCGGCCTTGTCCACGAGATGATACCGGAAGATAAGGTGCTTAAGTATCTCGGCACGGGCGGTATCGCGCCGGTATTCTATTCGACGCTTATAGGCACGCTTCTGCCGGTATGCTGCTGGGGCAGCCTCCCGATAGCGGTGAGCTTCTACAAAAAGGGAGCGAAGCTCGGTCCGGTCCTCGCTTTTCTCGTAGCGACACCGGCTACCTCCATAAGCGCGCTTCTTGTCGCATACAGCGTCCTCGGGATAAAATTCGCCGTCTACATATTCTTCGCGGTCATAATAATGGGCGTCACCATCGGCCTCATCGGCAACAGAATAAAGCATATTCCGAAGAATATACCTGAAAAGATAGCCTGCCCGCACTGCGAAACGGACCCCGGGCATATTCACGCTCACGGGAAGAAATTCAAGGAGAGCCTCATATCCGCCCTAAAGTACGCTTATATAGAACTGCCTAAAGAGATAGGGCTGGAATTGATTATCGGCATACTGCTCGCAGCCGGAGTTGGGACGTTCGTCCCCGTAGGAAAGCTTATCAAGACGTATCTTGGCGGATGGATGGGATACGTTTTTAGCATAGTCTTCGGTATAGCTATGTATATCTGTTCGACCGCGACGGTGCCGTTTGTAGACAGCCTGATGCGCCAGGGTATGAATCCGGGCGCCGGGATGACGCTCCTTCTCGTTGGACCGGTCACAAGCTACGGAACGATCCTTGTGATCAGAAAAGAATACGGAATGAAGATACTCGTAATATTCATATCTTCCCTTATTCTCATCTCGCTTCTCCTCGGACTCGGGTTTCAGGTCATATCCTCTTAATATTTTGACAATACATTGGCGGTAATATATACTTGATATTGCACATGCGCTTTTAAGGAGGCTTATCCATGGCAAAGAATAGGATATTGCTGGTAGACGATGAACCCGATTTTGTAGAGATATTGAGGGTTATATTAGAGAATAGTAATTACGAAGTGACCGTCGCCTATGACGGCGAGGAGGGCCTGGAGAGGGCTAAAAAAGATAAGCCCGATCTCATCATTCTTGATATCAACCTCCCCAAGATAAGAGGATTCGATGTCTGCCGCAAATTAAAGGTCGACAAGAACTTTAAGAATATCCCCATAATAATGCTTTCCGCGGCATTTCAACCCAATGATATAAAGTTCGGTGAGGCCATGGGCGCCGATGCCTACATAACCAAAGAATCCGAAAGTCAGGCCCTGCTCGAAAAGGTGCGGGAATTATTAGATAAGAAGGAACCATCGTAGATGAAGATATTAGTCGTATTGATATTTCTTGCCGCGTATATATTGCTCGTCCTTAAAAAAGGGCATCCTTTTATAATTTTGGGCGGCGCGATAGCGGCGCTGTTCGCCTCGCGCTCCCTCGGGTTGAACGAAGCGCTGTCCAGCATCAACTATAATGTCCTCGGCGTATTTTGGGGGACGATGGTCCTCTCCGGCCTTTTTATTAACTCCTCAGTTCCCGCGTATCTGGCGACAAAACTCGTCGACAGGTCGAAGAACGTAGGGCTTGCCATGCTCTCGGTCTGCCTGCTCGCGGGATTCATATCCGCGTTCGTGGAGAATGTGGCCACAGTATTGATAGTGGCGCCGATAGCGTTCGAGGTCGCGAAGAAATTAAAGACGAATCCGGTCCCGTTTCTTATAGGCATAGCCGTCTCGGCGAATCTTCAGGGCTGTGCGACTATGGTCGGGGATTCGCCCAGCATAATATTGGCATTATCGAGCGGGATGAGCTTCATGGACTTCTTCTGGATGAAGGGAAGGCCCGGCATAACATTCGCCGTTGAGCTCGGCGCGATAGCGGCATTCTATGTTTTGTATATTCTCTTTAAAAAATACAAACAGCCTGTGGCCCTGCTCGAAGAGGTCAAGGTCAAGACGTGGTTTCCGACGATACTATTGACCCTGATGATGCTCTCTCTTGCCGCGTCGAGCTTCATAAAAGACAAACATCCGTACACGATAGCTTTTATATGCATAATTTACGGGATCATAGGCCTCGTGTGGCACGAGATAAAACATAAGGAATCCATCTCTTTGGTTAAGGACCTCGATTGGCACACATTCTTCTTTCTGATAGGGATATTCATCCTCGTCGGGACACTTTCCCAAAGGGGTATAGTCGGCGATGTCGCGAACTTCATAATAAAACATACTCAAGGAAATCAATTTATCGCTTTCACGATCATAATATGGCTCTCGGTCATTTTATCCGCGTTCATAGATAACATACCCTATACCATAGCGATGATACCTGTGGCCAAGCTGGTGGCGCAATCTCTCGGTGTGGGGCCGGAACTTTTTCTTTTTGGACTTTTGATAGGAACGTCACTCGGCGGGAACATAACGCCGATCGGCGCTTCGGCAAATGTTGTCGCGGTAGGGTTATTGAGAAAACACGGGCATCATGTTAAGTTCATGGACTTTGTAAGAATAGGCCGGGCGTTATAATATTTATTGTGGGAGCTCTCTGCGGCATGATACTTACCTACGGGCCCCTGCACGCACAGGGGGCCATCAGCGAAGGCGATATCATGGCGAAGCTGAATAAGATATCGAAGGGCCAGGAAGAGATGATGGCCGCGCTAAATTCGATAAAGGAAGAACTGCAGATAATCAAGATACGGATTACGCAGAATCAATAGTTCCCCTCTCCGCTTTCGGCGGATCAGGGTAAAATTTGCACGCAAATTTTAATGGCTAACGAAAACATATCGTATATACTGGCGCTGACGTATGGGATCCTGACATACCTGTCGCCATGTCTATTACCTATGATACCGGCCTTTATCGCCTATATTACGGGGGTCTCTTTTGCCGATTTTAAGGATGAAAGCAAAAGGGGCGAGGTCCGGAGGAAGACGATTACGCACGCGCTCCTCTTCATAGCCGGCTTTTCCCTCATCTTCATAGCTCTGGGGCTTACGGCAACTTTATTAGGCAAGGCGCTGTTCCATTACCAGAAATTCATACGCATTGCCGGCGGTATACTGATAATATTATTCGGCCTGCAGCTTATGGGCATTTTAAAGCTTGACTTTCTTATAAAGGAGAGAAAATTCCGCGTCGCCACTAAGAGCGCGAGCTGCCTAAGCTCATTTTTAATAGGGGTGACTTTCGCGGCGGCCTGGACGCCATGTGCCGGGCCGATTCTCGGCTCGATATTGGTCTTGGCGGGAACGAAAGCGAGTATAGTTATGGGGGCTAAGCTTTTAACCGTATATTCCATAGGCATAGCGATCCCATTTTTCATAACGGCGCTTCTGGTAAATACGTTCCTGGAACACATCAATAAGCTGCAAAAAATATTAAATGTATTAAACAAGATAGGCGGCGCAATTCTCTTGGTGATAGGATTTCTGATGGCTGCAAATAAGCTCGCGGTGATATCGGAGAAGATATTCAGTTCGTTCGCAAGGTAAATAGTGCTTTTCGTCATTGCGAGGGCGCTTTAGCGCCCGAAGCAATCCCTTAAAGAGATTGCTTCGCTTCGCTCGCAATGACGGTAGAAAGAACAGCTAAAACAGGAGGATAAGATGAGGATGAGAATTGGAAAAGTTTTTGTACTGGCGCTTGCGCTTATGGTGGTAGGCGCATGCTCTCAGGGCAGCGCTATTGAGATCGGCCAGAAAGCGCCGGATTTTTCGCTTGCCGATATTAATGGCGAGATGGTAAGCTTTGCCTCTTTTAGCGGCAAAGTGGTGATACTCGATTTCTTCGCCAGCTGGTGCCCGCCGTGCAGGCAGGAGATACCGGGCTTTATTGAACTGGAAAAATCTTACGGCGATAAAGGCTTCGCGATGATAGGCATGGCTGTGGAAAGCGCCGGTGCGGCCAAAGAGTTTGCCGGCAAGATGGGTATAAATTATCCTGTTCTGGTGGATGACGGAAGCGCGAGCAAAATCTACGGGCCCATACGTTCCATTCCGACGACATTCATCATTGATAAGAGCGGCAAAATGGTTAAGATGTACATAGGCTCCCGCGAAAAAGCGGTATTTGAAGCCGATATCAAAGAGTTGTTGAAATAATTTTTACGGGTGACATTGTCCGCCACAAAGATCGGCGGATCCGCCCACGGCGGAGATGGGACCCGTAAAAATTAAAGGTATTTTATGGAACCAGCGTTAAAAATAGAAAATCTTACCGTAGCCTATCCTCAGGGCTTCAAAAAATACAGACTGGCGATAGACGACGTCAGCTTTGGTATTGAACGAGGCAAGATCCTCGGGCTTTTAGGGCCCAACGGCGCCGGCAAGACCACTCTGATGAAGGCCATAGTAGGCCTGATAAATTCAAAAAAAGGCCGAATCTCTATTTTTGGCGATCCGGTTTCAACAAAGACGCTGGCGCGCGTAGGTTACATGCCGGAGATATCCAACTTCTACTGGTTTTTAACGCCGCAAGAGACTTTAAAGATGTTTGGCAGGCTGTCGGGCATGACTAAGAGCGGTCTTGCCCGGCGCATCGGAAATGTCCTTAATATGGCGGGGCTCTCCGGTGAGGAGAACCAGCTTGTAAAGAATTTTTCTAAGGGCATGGCGGAGAGGCTGAATATGGCCCAGGCAATATTGCATGATCCGCAAATACTTATACTTGACGAACCATTTTCAGGCATGGACCCCCTGGGCAGGATACATATGAGAAATATCCTGGGAGCGCTTAAAAAAGAAGGCAAGACGATACTTTTGTCTTCGCATGAGTTATCGGAGGCGGAGCTTATTTCGGACGATATCTGTATCATGAAGAACGGCAGGCTGTT
>JAPLMG010000009.1 GCA_026387165.1 Candidatus Omnitrophota bacterium | reverse complement strand
ATCCCCCCATCACGCCTGCCTGGCCTTTAGGTAGTAGCTTCGATCCTACGGGAGGGACTGTTCCGGAGGCAAACGTGGTAGTCACTATAACGTCTAATGGAGCAATGCCGCCCGTCCATACCATAACCTCGGTCGCGATATTCCCGGGCGCGACTAAAACGCTCATCGTTACCTGCGCTTCATCAGGGCGCATAACCTCCTGGAGAACCTCGTAATTAAGCGCGCCGGTACAGCGGCGTGTTAGAAATAAAACAGCAGCCTTATCCTGCCTTGACGCAGTTGATAAGTCTGGTATACTCGATATGAGGGGATATGGTGGTGTAGAGCCGGGAATGATAGATTGTTTTTTTGTTCGCATATTAAAGGTCTTTAAAAAGTTTTTTGCTCACAGCTCACGCATAAAATAATGTCAGATGGTGTAATAGTCCAGTTCTATAAGAAAATGGTGTCAGTCCCAACGCGTCACTTTCAGTGCTGAATGGAACTGACCCCATTTTTACCATTGCTTCTTAAAACACTGAGCTGTTACCGGGTGGTCGAGATATGGTAAGATAGCTAAGTCTAAGAATAAGAGGGTAGGGAGAATTCAATGAAAACCACCAAGGCCTTAACGCTAGTCGAGCTCATCCTCACAATGGCGCTGTCAATGGTATTGCTGCTCGGCGCAAGCCAGCTTATCATAGCGCATTCAAGATTTACCACTATATTACAGACCGGCATATCGCTTTCACAGGAAGCAGTCGTCATACTGGAACATATAAGCGCGAATGTACGTAATTCCAAATATGTCGAGATAGTAGGAACAAACCAACTGGATATTTATGACGCCAATAACGCCGTCATCGGCACCTATACCTGGGCAAGACCAAACCTAAACTATACGCCTCAGGGCCAGACCACCAATCTTGTATCCAATAAGCTATATGAGCTCAATATATCGGATGCGTTAAACCCTTCAAATATACTATCAAAAGTAGTCTATGCCTTAGTGATCACAAAAGATGCAAAATTCCCCAATGTAGGTTCCAAGACCAGCATATCTGCCGTATATTGCAGGATACCCGGCGCCCCTACACCTGTCAGATTAGTAGTAGAAGATATATCAGGCAATGTTACGCAGATAAAAGGACTATACGAGAAGATACAACTCGCGATCAACGACGCTGTTGACGGCGATACAGTGCAGGTCTCAAATAATGACAGAAGTCCGTATTTGGAGAACCTTCTTATCGATAATAAAGCCATAACATTAAAAGGAGCCTACGACTACAGCGACTGGACAAGGCACCTTGGCGAATCTGGCTACGAGACTATAATAGACGGCAACTTATCAGGCAGAGTTATAAATATCAGTCTTAACTCTGCAAATAAGAAAGTGAATATAGACGGTTTTACTATAAAGAATGGAAAGGCCGCCTCAGGCGGCGGAATAAATGCTTCTAATTCTTCCTCAGGCTCTATTACCATCTCAAACAATACCATAGACCATAATAAATCCATCTACACGGGTTCTGCATACGGCGGTGGAATAAATGCTTCTAATTCTTCCTCAGGCTCTATTACCATTTCTAGCAATATCATAGCCTACAACACAGCTACCGCCTCAGGCATAAGCGCAGTAGGTGATGCATACGGCGGCGGAATATATGCTTCTAATTCTTCCTCAGGCTCTATTACCATTTCGAACAATACCATAGACCAAAATGCAGTTATCTTCAATGCCTATTCGGGTACTACATACGCTGGCGGAATATATGCTCATAGTATTTCCTCAGGCTCTATTACCATGTCAAATAATAACATAACGTTAAACACATCTCAAGACTACTGCGGCGGAATATATGCTGATAGTTCTATCTCAGGCTCCATTACCATCTCAAACAATATCATAAACAATAATACAGCCCGACATGGCGCCGGAGCATATGCTATTAATGCGTCCTTAGGAACTATTACCATCTTAAACAATACCATAGACAATAACACAGGTAGTACCGACGGCGGCGGAATATATGCCCGCAACTCTACCACAAACCCTATTTCCATCTTAAACAATACCATCTCAAACAATAAAACAACCGAAACCACCGCCATGTGGGCCGGCGCCGGAATATATGCTGAATGTTATTATAACTTTCGCTCTATTATTACCATCTCAAACAATACCATAGATAATAATACGGCTGCAGGAAACACCAGGGGGGGCGGGATATGCGCTTTTAATCATGGCGATAATGCCAATTTACACGCCAGTTTACTCACCATCTCAAAAAATAAAATAACCCACAACACAACCACGCGCTCCGGCGGCGGAATATCTATTTATTGTTATTGGGGGACCGATACTATCATCTCAAACAATATTATAGCCGGCAACAGAGCTAATTATGGCGGCGGGATAATTTGTTGTATCAATCATTATACTTCCTCTACTTGGCTTACAATTATACACAATACCATAACCGATAACATAGCTACAACTAGTAACGGCGGAATAGAGGCTGCTACCGGAAGTTATGATTCTTGGTATATAGACGTGACAGAAAATATATTGTATGGTAACTCTCCCTCAAACTACGACACAGCCGCGGCGAAATATATTCTTTATTGCTGCATATCTCCGGCCTACTTTTCAATTCCGAGCTATGTGGGAAATATTAATTTTAATCCAAATTTTGTGGATGATGTCAATTACGTTCCTACTAACCCGCTATGTATATCCAGTGGTGTTCCCGTTCCTCCGGCTTACCACATGGGCGCCTATGGCGGCCCTGGCGCAGCTTTTCCGATCGGCTTTGTCATGCCGACAGCCGATAACTCCGCCACTCTCTCTATAAGGGAAGATGTAATAGGAATTTATTAATATGTATCTAACCAAGTGTACTAGGTGTACTAGGGGTCAGGTCTCAACAATCAACAAAATCATAATACTAGGGGTCAGGTCTCAACAATCAACAGAGTGTACTAGGGGTCAGGTCTCAACAATCAACAAAATCATTGACAAGAAAAAATAATTAGTATCTAACCAGGTTAGGCGCGAGTGCTTCTCCGATACTAACCTGGTTAGATTTGCATCTCTCTTTTTCAGCTAACTATCTTGCCATTGTCCTAATCTTATGATATACTTTATTACGCTTTCATATTAATTGCGTTTATTTATATATTTTAGAGAATACTAGCGAATACTAGCGAATACTAGGGGTCAGGTCTCAACAATCAACAAAATTATTGACAAGTAGATAAACCTTATTTATAATCCTTTCTTAGGGCAAAAAATCTTGAGAAAGGATTATTCTATTTATTATGGCAAGACCGCTGCGAATTGAGTATCCGGGCGCTTTCTATCATGTCATTCAAAGGGGGAATGAGAAGAAAGATATATTTCTATCCGATCAGGACAGAATGAAATTCTATGGATACCTAGCTATTCTTCATACGCGATATAATAATAAGGGTCAGGTCTCAACAATCAACAAAATCATTGACAAACAGATAAGCCTTATTTATAATCCTTTCTTAGGACAAAAAATATTGAGAAAGGATTATTCTATTTATTATGGCAAGACCGCTGCGAATTGAGTATCCGGGCGCTTTTTATCATATCATTCAAAGGGGGAATGAGAAGAAAGATATATTTCTATCCGATCAGGACAGAATGAAGTTCTATGGATACTTGGCTATTCTTCATACGCGGTATAAGGTTAACATTCACACCTACTGCCTTATGAAAAATCATTATCACCTTATCATAGAGACTGAAAACGCCAATCTCGCCAGCGCAATGCATTATCTGAATACGAGCTATACGGTATATTTTAATCTTAAGAGCAAAAGGGCGGGCCATCTTTTTCAAGGCCGCTATAAGGCTATTCTTGTAGAAGCCGATGAGTATTTACATCAATTATCCAGATATATTCATCTAAATCCTGTGAGAGCAGGATTGGTAAAAGACCCGGTTAATTATCCGCACTCCAGCTGCAAGTATTTTGTTTCCGGCCAAAAAGCCCCCGATTGGTTAAAGACAGCTTTTATACTCTCAATGTTTGATAAGAATACCAAAAAAGCCATGTTGTTATACAGGAAATTTATTATGGAAGGCATTGGCAGCGAAACGGATATTATAAGAAAAAATACAAGCTTTGGCTTTCTGCTTGGCAATCAGGATTTTATTGATGATATCAAATCCAGATTTATCGAAGGAAGAGAGGATCCTGAAATACCGGTTATAAAAGCAGCGCAATATCGATTAATCCCCGAAGATATTAAAGAAACGGTAACTAAAAAAATCGGCGATAACAAGTTATCCCGCAAAGTATGCATATACCTCATTAGAAGATATACCACTTTAAGTTTGAACGAAATCGCAGATTTATTTCATAATATCAGCGATGCGGGCGTTTCAGTGTTATGCCGCAGGATAGACGATCAAAGAGCAACGGAGAAGAGACTTGATAGCGCAATTATTGAGATGGAGAAATTGTTGAATGTTGAGACCTGACCCCTAAAATGACTCTAAAATGACTAAAATGACTAAAATGAATTTTTCAGCTAACTATCTTGCCATTGTCCTAATCTTATGATATACTTTATTACGCTTTCATATTAATTGCGTTTATTTATATATTTTATACATGGAATCATAAATGTATCCGCCTTCGCAATCAATATGTAATAGAGCGTATGCTTCGGCGGATTTTTTGAACGGAATATCACATGTACTTTAAATCGTTAGAACTGCTCGGATTCAAATCATTTGCCGAGAAGACGAAGCTCAATTTCGAGCCCGGCGTCACCGCGATCGTCGGCCCAAACGGCTGCGGAAAAAGTAACGTTGCCGACGCGATCCGCTGGGTGCTTGGCGAGCAATCCGCAAAATCCTTACGCGCGTCCAATATGCAGGACGTCATCTGCAACGGCACCGACACAAAAGAACCTATCAATTTTGCCGAAGTCTCCCTCATATTTTCCAACGAAAAAAGAGCGCTTCCGATAGATTACGACGAAGTCACGATCACCCGCCGCGTCTTCCGCTCGGGTGATACAGAATATCTCCTTAATAAAACCCCCGTCAGATTAAAAGACATTTCCGAGCTTTTGATGGGCACCGGCATAGGCACAGAGAGCTATTCCATCATCGAGCAGGGGAAGATGGACCTCATATTAAGCTCCCACCCCGAAGACAGGCGTTTCGTTTTTGAAGAGGCGAGCGGCATCACCAAATATAAATCTAAGAAGAAAGAGGCCCTGCGTAAATTAGAACAGACCGAACAGAACCTTCTGCGCATAAACGACATAATCCTTGAGGTTAAGAGGCAGATAGGTTCAATAGAGCGGCAGGCGCGCAAGGCCGAGCGGTATAAAGAGGATTTCGACAAGTTAAAAGATCTCGAGATGAAACTCGCTTTCTTCGATTACAACAATCTGAGGACGCAGGGCAAGACATATGCCGTTGAGAGCGAGGACCTGAAGGCGCGCGAAAGGGATATGGCAGCCGAGTTGGGCGGGATAACGTCAAAGATATCCCGATTCAGGCAGTCCTTAGATGAGATAAATCAGAGGATATCCGAATTTAAGAATAAGCATACCACTATCTCCAGCTCCTTAGACATGAATAATCATAAGATAGAGATGGACGGCGAGAGGATAAGAGAGCTTGCGGAATCTCAAGGCGCGCTAAAGAAGGAGATGGAGTTTATAGGCGCGAAGGCTGCCGAGGCCGAAGTGTCGGCTCTCTCGCTTAAGCTCGACCTTGAAAAGACGCTCGCCCTGAAATCCGAAAGGCTTAAGCTTCTGGAAGAGAAGAATATGCTTATCGCGGCTCTTTCGAAAGAGATAGAAGAGTCGGACGAAAAGATCAAGATCTCCAGGATGCAGACCGTAGAATACCTCTCCAACGAGACCAAGATAAAGAACGAGCTGATAAAGCTCGGGGCGGACCTGCAGAACAGGAAGGCCCGCGAGAGAAGGCTTATATTGGAGAAGGAGACGGTCCGGAAAGATCTGGAGAGCGTAGATGCCGTGCTGGCGTCCATGATGAAAGAGTTTGAAGAGGCTCAAGAAAAGATCTCCGGCATAAGGCAGGGACTTGACGCCAGGAAGAATCTAAAGAACAGCGTAGTTTCAGAATTTGAGTCGATACAGTCCGAGATATCTCAAGATGAGAACAGGCGCGCCGCCACAAGTTCCAAGATAGAGCTTTTGGAAGACGTCATAAAGAAACACGAGGGATTCTATCAGGGCGTCAAGAGCCTGCTCGTTAAGATGGATGAAAAGGACGCTTCGTTCGCCGGGATCCTCGGTGTGGTCGCGGATATGATAAAAGTGGAGAAAGGCTATGAGGAAGCCGTGAATGCCTTTCTCGGGGACGGCGCTCAAGCCTTAGTCGCGGAAAAGGACAGCGACATAATGTCCGCCATAGAATACCTTAAGACGAACAGGTTAGGTAAGGCGAGCTTTGTCTCTCTGGAAACGCTTAAGAATATCAAAGGCTCGAGGCCTTGCGCCGACGCGCCGTCTTTAACGGGCCTCGTGCCGCTCAGGAATTTTGTCAAGATAGATCCGCAGTACAGCGATATCCTGGAGCATCTATTCTCGAATGCTTATCTTGTGCAATCTTTCGAAAGCGCTATGGAAGATTTCAGGCGCTCCAATGCCGTCATAATAACGAAGTCCGGCCTGATGTATAACAACGGAACGGTTTCAGGAGGCAGCATCTCCGAGGGCGAGGAGACTCTCCTGATCGGCAGAAAGAATAAGTTCGAAAGCCTGAAGGCCGAACTCTCAGGTTTAGAGGAGAATCTCTCGGCCCTTAAGGTAAGGGTAGCCGAGAAGGGCGATATGTCGCGCTCGTTGGATAATGAAATATCTTCACTCGAAGCTATATTCCGCAATGAGGAGATAATCGCATCCGGAATAGCGATGAGGCAGGGTTCTCAGGCCGAAAGCGCCAAAAAGCTGAAGGAAGAGTACGACGTGGCTGACCTTGAGCTCGTGGAAGTCAAGCAGATGATAGATGAGCTGTCGAAGAAAGGCGAGAGCCTGAATACCCGGCTCAATGAGATAGAGAAGAATAAGGCCGTTACCGAAAATATCGTCACCGAATCCCTTACATTGACTACGGACAGAAGGGGTAAAAGAGAGAAGCTCGGATTAGAGATAGCGACGTTAGCGGCAGAGAATCAATCTGTGGATAAAGAAGAGGAGAGCTTAAGGAGCGGCGTTGAAAGAGAAGAGCTGAGTATCAAAGAGCTGAAAGAGAGCCTCTTCAATAAAGAGAGCGCTCTGAATGATTATGTCTCGAAAGAGAAGTCGTTGGCTGAAGAGATAGCCGGGTTAAGGTCGCAGAACGATAACATATCGGCGGAGTTGAAGATACTGAGCGAAGAATCGCAAACTATAGAAAACGGAAGGGCCAATGTAGTCGACGCCCTGAGCATAGATGAGCAAGAGCTTAAAGAGAGAGAGGCGGCGATAGACTCTCTTAGAAACCAGGTAAGGGATCTGGATGTTAAACTTACTGAGGTATCGTATAAGAAGACGAACCTCAAAGAGAGGATAGCGCAATCCTACAAGACAGACATTGACCAGACGCATATGGAGCTTGAGGACTCGATAGACTGGGAGGCGCTGAAGGTCCAGGTTATGGAACTGAAGGATAAGCTGGATAAGATGGGGCCGGTGAATCTTGTAGCTATCGATGAGCATAAAGAGCTTGAAGAGCGCCATTCATTCCTGGCACATCAGCAGGAAGACCTGGTTAACGCCAAAGATTCGCTCATGAAGGCCATCCAGAAGATAAACAAGACCACCAAAGAACTATTTGTAGAGACGTTCCATAAGATACAGGTTGAGTTCAAGAGCTTCTTCAGGCTGTTATTCGGAGGCGGCCAGGCCGAACTGATATTGATGGATGAACGGGATGTCCTTGAGTCGGGCATAGAGATAATAGTGAGGCCGCCCGGTAAGAAACTGCAGAATCTTATGCTTCTGTCGGG
>JAPLMG010000188.1 GCA_026387165.1 Candidatus Omnitrophota bacterium | reverse complement strand
GAGCTGATGACTTCGCCCTTAACGAGCCTCTGCATATCGGTAACTTCTTCCGGACGCTCATCTATAAGCAGGACTATCAGTACCACTTCCGGATAGTTCGTCGTCAGCGCATTAGCGAACTTCTGTAAAAGCACAGTCTTACCGCTGTACGGAGGAGCGACTATCATGCCGCGCTGCCCCTTGCCGATCGGTGTAAGCATATCCATTATCCTGGTCGACGCTTCCTGCGACTTGGTCTCCAGGAGGAATCTTTCGTTCGGATATATCGGCGTAAGATTATCAAACAGGGTCTTATCCTTGGTGTCATCCGGGTTGCCGAGATTCACAGCCTCAACTTTAAGAAGAGCGAAATACCTCTCTCCCTCTTTCGGGGGCCTTATCTGGCCGCTCACCGTATCGCCGGTCCTTAAACTGAACTTTCGTATCTGGGAGGGAGATATATAGATATCGTCCGGCCCCGGAAGATAATTATAATCCGGGCTCCTTAAAAATCCGAACCCGTCCGGCAATATCTCCAAAACCCCCTCGCCGAATATGAGCCCTTCCTTTTCGGTCTTAGCCTGCAGGATCTTGAATATGAGGTCCTGTTTTTTTTATCCGCTTATACCGTTAACATTCAGGTCTTTGGCCAACTTTGTCAGCTCTTCAAGACTCTTACCCTTGAACTCACCTATCTCCATATCTATACCCCCTCTTTATCTTTCGACCCTTCGACAGGCTCAGGGTCAGTCCTGAGTTTACCGAAGGGCGACATGGCTCAGGATAAAGCCCTGAGCTCTTGCCGTCCCTCGGCTTTGCTCGGGACGGCACTGAGCCTGCCGAAGTGCCTAAGGGCTTTAACTCTTTCCATATTTTCCTTACCTGTTTTTTGGTATCTTCTTTCGTACCGTTATTATCTACTGTATAATCCGCCATCCGGACCTTCTTATTTAAAGGCATCTGCATCGCGATCCTTTTACAGACGTCCTTCTCCCCCATACCGAACCGCTTCGAGCACCGCTCTATCTGATTTCTCTTTGAGGCCTTCACTACGATCAGAAAGTTCATGAGCCCCGTGATATTCGTTTCACAGATCAAAGGCGCGTCCACTATCAGAACTTCGCTTTTTTTGCACCTGCCTGCACTACTCACTATATCTTTAATGATTCCGGGATGAACTATCCTGTTTAATTTTGCTATTTTCTTTCTATCAGCGAATACTATGCCGGCTAACGCCTTCCTGTTTATCGAAAGATCCGGATTCAGGATCTTCTTCCCGAACACCGCTACCACCTTTTTATAGGCGGTTGAACCCTTCTTCAGGGCTTTATGGCCGAGCTTATCGGCATCGACCACCTTGGCGCCTAACCTCCTGAATAGAGAGGCAATGAAACTCTTGCCTGACCCGAATCCGCCCGTTAAACCGACTATGCGCATTATTTTTTTATGATCCCGTTGAAGAGATTTATATACTCTTTCGCGGAAGCTTTCCAGGAATAATCAAGGCCCATCACGCTCTTTACAAGGCTCGTCCATAAAGGTTTGTCTTTGTAGACCGAGAGAGACTTTTTGACGGCGCTAAAGAGGTCTTCACTCCTAGGCTCGATAAATGTGAAACCCGTGCCCTTGCCGGTCCTGGGATCGAACTCCTGTACCGTATCCTTAAGCCCTCCCGTCTGCCTCACTACGGGTATCGTTCCGTATTTAAAGCTTATCATCTGGCTAAGGCCGCACGGTTCATATCTCGACGGCACAAAGAACATATCGGACGACGCGTAGATCTTCTGCGCCAAAACAGCGTCGAACTTAAGGCTTATAGAGGCGCTTTTAGGATACTTCATGGCTATCTTCTCGAATATGAGATGATACTTGTTATCGCCGGTGCCCAGCAGCACAAACTGCGTCTTCATATTGAGCATCTTATCGATTATATCGGCCACGAAATCAGCGCCCTTCTGGTCCGCGAGGCGCGATATCATACCGAACATCGGAATATTCCTGTCGACCTTCAGGCCCATCTCTTTCTGAAACATCTCTTTATTTGTATATTTATCCTGCAGGCTGTCAACAGAATATTTTTTGAATATCTTAGTATCGATTTGCGGGCTCCACAGGTTGTAATCTATACCATTGAGAATCCCGGATAAGACGTTCTCGCGCGTTCTTAATACGCCTTCGAGGCCGCAGCCGAACTCCTGGGTCAATATCTCTTTTGCGTACGTGGGGCTGACCGTGCTTATGGCATCCGAATATACTAAGCCCGCCTTCATCAGGTTCATCTTATCGTAGAACTCAAAATAGTCTATATGGAAGAGCCCCCAGTCGAGGCCTATCTTGGGGAACTCGTCTTTCGAAAATACCCCCTGATACGCCGTGTTATGTATCGTATAAAGGACCTTTGTGTCGGCAAAGAAGGAGTCATACTTATAAAGCGTATTTAAATATACCGGAACGAGAGCCGTCTGCCAGTCATTGCAATGAATGACA
>JAPLMG010000298.1 GCA_026387165.1 Candidatus Omnitrophota bacterium | reverse complement strand
CATTGGGCCCCTACGATAACTGTGTTTGGCATGATATTCCTTTATTATCTCCTCACTTGCGATGGAGGTGGTGACGGAGGATTCCTGGGCGCGGATGGCGGGGCGGGCGGAATGCGCGGCGGCTGCGCTTCGGCCGGAATGCGCGGCAGCTGCGGCGGAGTAGCCGTCTTCTGCAACATCTCTATCCGCCTTACTGTTTCCAATTGCCTCTGTATCCTGTCTGTTCTTATTTTAACAAGGGCCTGACGTACTCTGCCATACAACTCGGCCAGATCTTCTTTGGATAGTCCATCGAGCGCCATATTCTTATAAGTATACACGGCATTGCCATCCTGGCCCGCGCTTACCTTTAATTCAGGTACAGCATCGAAGACCTCATCATTGTCAGCAAGATCTTCTTTTAATTCCGCGAGCATCTCTCCTTTGGTCATTTCCTTGTCTTTGGGCGATTCAATCTTTGACGCCGCGATCTTTGCGGGTGCGGGCGGCTGTTTAGGGGCTTCATTATTTATGGCTTGGGATTTTTGCTGCTGCCGGCCTCTAAAATTATTGTAGGCGTTCTTTATCTTCTGCAATACGCTCACCTTCTCATTTCCGGCGCCAAGGCCGTATGCCGCCGGTAAGCCAAAAGAGAGCATAATAACGACCGCTACAAAAAGAGTTCTTTTACCCATATTGCCCCCTATGGTGTCATCGTGAATATCTTGCGCGCTATCTCGGGATACCTGGCGATGAACCTCAATTCGTCCTCTGTGAGGGGCCGCTGAGTGTGAACGTTCGCGTAACGGACAAGTTCCAATATCTTTGTAGCTTCTTCCTCGTCCTTGAACTTTATCTCGATCTTATCATAGACGTTCCTGAAGCCCTTTATGCCGCTGTACTCGCCTGCCGTGATCTGCCTGCCGGTTTCGATTATTTCGGGTTCGCCTCTGCCGAGCTCTTCGAAATCATAGAGCTCATAGTTCCTTCTGTCCTTTAAAGCGCCGTCGGCGTGTATTCCGGACTCATGGGCAAAAGCGTTGGCCCCTACGCCGGGCTGATTTATCGGTATTGGCACCCCGAAGGCATATGAAGCGTACTTGGCTATCTTCCATGCGCATGAGAGCTTGACTCTCTCGTCCAATATATACTTTCCATCCTTAAAACCGCTTGAATATTTTATCGCGAGTATAACGCTCACCAGGTCCGCGTTACCGGCTCTCTCGCCCATGCCGTTGACCGTCGTATTTATGTAAGCGTCGACGCCCGCATCGATGGCCGCTTTGGCTCCCGAGACGTAGCAGGCCACCACCATACCCAGATCGTTGTGGCAGTGGAGCTCTATCGGCAATTTTATCTCGGAGGCCAGCAGTTTTACCCTGTCATATATGGTGAACGGATCATCATAGCCCAAAGTGTCGCAATATCGTATCCTCTGCGCACCCGCCTTCTTTGCCGCCCTGGCGAATTTTATCAGATAATCAATATGCGTCCTCGACGCGTCTTCCGCGTTAACTACAATGTGCTTCATATCAAACTTTTGAGCCATATGAACGGCTTCGACCATCTCTTTTATAACATCTTCTTTTGTGTATTTACCCTGAAATTTCCCGCCTATCATCTGATCGGAAGTCGATATAGAGAGGTTCAAGCTGTCCACTTTGGTCATTTTGTGGGCCTTCTCAACATCGCCCTTGATCGCGCGTATCCATCCGCATAGAAGAATAGGCTTCAATACGCCCATCCTGACAAGTTCAAGATTGGCGTTTATATAATTGGTCTCGTGGCGCGTTACGGGAAAACCGAACTCAGACTGGGCGACGCCCATCTCATTGAGATAGATGTTTATCATCGTCTTCTGCAGCTTCGCCAGCCCCAGCCTGGATGTCTGCACGCCATCCCTGTTCGTTACATCGAGTATATAGATCTTATTCTGTTTTTTAGCCATATCTTTATCCTTTTTTCTCCGATCTTTCTAACCAGGTTAGATCTTAGTCAAGTTCTCAGGTCTAACCTGGTTAGAAAGGTCTGAGACTTTACAGTTTAGCCAATTTCACTTCCTGTATATTCCTGGCATTCTTTACATCGTCTAAGACTTTCTTCGAGACATCGCTGTCGACGTTCCACACGCTGACCGCATTGCCGCCCTTAGCATCTCTGCCGAACGATACGCTGGCGATATTTATATTATTCTTCCCGAATATCGTCCCTATCTCTCCTATTATGCCCGGCACGTCTTTATTAAAGACGAGCAGCATATTGCCTTGAGGCACACAATCCACCCAGAACTCATTGATCTTGACTATTCTCGGTTCGGACTTGGTAAATAGCGTACCGGCTACAAGGCTCTTGGCCTTATCGGTCTCCACTTCCACTATTATAAGGTTGGCAAAGTCCTGTATTTCGGCCGTCTTTGATTCAATTACCGTTATGCCGCGCTCTTTCGCTATCACCATAGAGTTGACAAAGTTTACCGTCTCCTGCAGTATCGGTTTGAGCATACCTTTGATCAGCGATACCGTGAATGACGACAGGTCATACTTTAATATGTCGCCTACATATCTTATTTTTACTTTCTTTATATGGCCTTCCACTATCTGCGTAGCGATGGCGCCTATGTTCTCGGAAAGCTTTAAGTACGGCTCCATCACCTTAAATAGTTCCGGGTCAACACAGGGCATATTTACCGCGTTCCTGACGCATCTGCCCAGAAGCATATCCCGCACCGTATTGGCCACATCTACCGCCACATTCACCTGCGCTTCTTCGGTTGACGCTCCCAGGTGCGGCGTCAGCACCATCTTATCCGACTTTATAAGCTTGGAATCTTTTGCCGGAGGCTCACCTTCATAAACATCCAGCGCGGCGCCGGCAGCTTTACCCGACTCTATAGCCTTGATCAAAGCGGCTTCATCTATGATCCCGCCTCTGGCGCAGTTAACAAGCCTCACGCCCTTCTTCATGATGTCGAACTCTTTATCCGAAATAATATGTTTTGTATCCTGCGTGAGCGGAGTATGCACCGTTATGTAATCCGCCTGCTTCAATAAACCGACCATATCGGATGACTCTATACCAAGCTCCTTGGCCCTTTCGAACGACAGATACGGATCGTAAGCAACGATCTTCATCCCAAAACTTATGGCTCTCTTCGCTACTTCGGTGCCTATTCTCCCTAAGCCGACTATGCCGAGAGTCTTGCCGTATAGCTCGACTCCCATAAACTTCTTCCTCTCCCACTCGCCCTTCTTCATGGAGAGATCCGCCTGGGGTATGCTTCGCGAGAGTGCGAGCATCATCGAAAAGGTATGTTCAGCCGTTGATATGGTATTGCCGCCCGGCGTATTTACAACTATGATACCCTTTTTGGATGCCGCGTCGATATCGACATTATCCAAACCTACACCCGCGCGGCCTATTATCTTCAGTTTATCGGCCGCCGCTATGACGTCTTTGTTAACTTTTGTGGCGGACCGCACTAAAAGCGCGTCATAGTCTTTAATGACTTTTTTGAGCTCTTCCGGGGTCAGCTTGGTATTGACGTCTACCTCAAGGAGCGGCTCCTTTGTAAGAATATCTACCGCTTCTTTCGAAAGTGAATCGCTTATTAATACCTTGAATGGCATCTTTTCCTCCCCTGAATCATCAGCCTGTTTGTTGGGTTTGTTGTGTTTGTTGCGTTGTTTGGGTTTGTGGGGGTTCTCGATCCTAACCCAACAAACGCGACAAACACAACAAACTACTTTATTATCTTTTCCGCTGCTACAACTCCCGCGCCTACTGTAAATTTATGCCCTAATTTTACGAGCGCCGCCTCCAGGGCCTTTATAGCTTCTACGGTATGTTCTCTGTCTATACCGCCCATGTGGGCGCATCTGAATATCTTGCCTTTAAGATTTTCCTGTCCGGGCGCGAAAGTAACTCCGAACTCCGTCTTCAGGAGCTTTATCAGGTCATCCGCGTTCATTCCGTCAGGAGTATGAACTGCGGTGACTCCGGATGACGGACTCTTGGAGAATATGGTCAAACCGATCGCTTTACACGCTTCGCGGAACGCGCGGGCCTGTGAATCGTGTTCGGCTATAACGTTATCTATCCCCTGAGCGTTGATCCTTTCGACCGCCTTCTTAAGCCCTATGACAAGAGTTATGGCTGACGTGAAAGGAGTGTCCGTATCGAGCCATGCCTTCTTATATTTTTTGATATTGAAATAGAACTTCGGTAGCCGGGAAGTTTCGACGGCTTTCCATC
>JAPLMG010000193.1 GCA_026387165.1 Candidatus Omnitrophota bacterium | reverse complement strand
ATCGAATCTCAAAATGCCTTTTCCGTCGAGGGTAAAACGCTGATTTGGACATGCATGATTAGGCATACCAATTTGCTCTGGAAAAATTCTGACAAAATTTTAACTTCTTTCAGGAATTTAAAATTTTTCCTAAACTGCCATAATGTGTCAGAATTTTTGACAGCCGTTCCAGGCGGATCACCGAAGGTTCCGCCTGCGATGAGAGCAAAAATTTCACAATATCAACATAGCATCGCCGTAACTGAAAAAACGATATTTTTCTTCTATCGCTTGCCTATACGCCTCAAATATAAAATCTTTTCCGGCGAACGCGCTGACCAACAGCATGAGCGTTGATTTTGGCAGATGGAAGTTAGTTATGAGATGGTCGACGGCTTTAAACTTATAACCGGGATAGATATACATGTCGGTGTAGCCTCTTTCGTATTGCGTTGTGCGTATTGCGTCGTGCGTGATTTTATCTGCACAATATTCGAGAACTCGAGTTGTTGTTGTCCCCACAGCAAAGACCTTGCCGCCGTTCTTTTTTGTTTCCAATATCGTATTAATCGTTTCGGCTGGCAACTCAAAATACTCCTTATGCATCTTATGCGATTCAACATTCTCTGTTTTTATAGGCGCGAACGTTCCATAATTAGTATGTAATGTCACATACGCAATACGAACGACGCAAGACGCAATACGAGATAGCAGTTTCCGCGTGAAATGAAGCCCTGCCGTCGGGCTTGCCGTAGCGCCTTCTTTGTCGGCATATACGGTCTGATACGAGCCCCTATCGTCCGGCTCATCGAGCCTATCGATATATGGAGGCAACGGCACGTGGCCTGACGCGAGTATCTCGTCGATGGGCCTGTTGAACTTAACAAATCTCCCGACTTCTCCCCTTCCGAGCACTTCGGCTTCAGCGCCGGATTCCAGAGTCACCTTCTCGCCTTCCTTAAGCCTCCCCGAAGGCCTCACCAGCGCCTCGCACGTCGGATTCTTCTTTTCCAGCAGGAACAACTCAACCTTACCGCCAGTCTTGCGCCTGCCGAACAGCCGCGCGGGGATCACCTTCGTGTCATTAAGAACCAAAAGGTCTCCCTTATTAAAATAGCCGGCAATATCCTCAAAAGTTTTATGAGATATCGATCGTTTTTCCCGGTCGAGCACCATGAGCCGGCACTTCTCCCGCTCCTTAAGAGGGTATTTTGCGATCAACTCCTTCGGCAGGTCGTAATTAAATTCGCTTAATCTCATTTTAGTTGTAAGTTTTAAGCTGTAAGTTTTAAGCTTAAAGCCTATAGCTTACAACTTAAAGCTGAATTACAGCTTGCCGGCGATCTTGTCGATAGTCGTGATTTCAGCGCCGGGATAATATATCTTCAGTATCTCCTCGGCGTTCTTACCGTGCTCTGACATGCCTTTAGCGCCCCACTGGCACATCCCCACGCCATGCCCCCAGCCTATACCGCTTAAGGTAAGTTTATCGTTATCTATTGATGGTTCAAAATTGGTGCTGCGCAGATCATTGGGCCCCATCATCCTGCGAAAATCTTTTCCGGTAAGCATGCAGGAGACACCGGAATCATCCCCGATCTCCATCTTATCCACTCTTCCGGACTTATTTCTCGCCATAACGGTAACGGATTTGATCTTTTCGATTTTATAACCGTTATCGCCGAGCTTCTTTTCGATCTCCGAAAGCGGAATATGTTTTGTCCATTTATAATGGGGCGACTCCTTACAAAAACCGCACTCGGACCCCTTGAGGGGCTCCATATCTATTTTCCAGAGATTGGCCGCGTCTTCTGTTTTTCCACCGCACGTGGCATGATAATACGTCGGGAATATATCGCCCTTATAAATCAGGACCTTGCCGAGCGTCAGCTTCACCGCTCTCGTAGTGGACCATCTCTCCGATGTGGCTCCGCTATATACCTGGGAATATATGTCGTTGGTCAGATCGTAGTCCTGCATTTTATTCTGTCTTGCCTGGTATAAGGCGAACGTCCGCGCAGTTATACCTTGGGCCTTTATAGCCTCTATAGGCCAGCGGTGGGAGACCTCATTGTACAGGACGCCGTAAAGATACTCTTCCAGAGCGATCCTGTTGATCACCGCCAGTTTCATGTTATCTTTTTTTATGATGTCCACGGTGCCCCTGAAGGACCTGCCGTCAAGATATATCAGGGCCCCCTCCGGTACCGTGACGCGTATCTTTGAAAATTTCAGCTCCCTTAACCCGAACATTATACCCTGCTCGCTCGCGCTGACTTTAGTATGAAGGATATATCCTCCCGTCAAAAGCTTATCTTGAGGCATGGAATATACTCTGTAAGTACCCTTTGCGGCTAACGATATCGAGTCCCTGTTGTCGAGGACGAGCACCCGTATGATCGGATTATTTTCTTTTTCATCGGCGGCCGACGCCTGCGGCACGGCAAAGGAGAGCACGAGGACGAGTGAAAGCAGCGTGAGGATCTTCACCCCGCCCTTTTGACAAATTAATCGGTTATCTTGCATATACTTTCACTGCTGTCCAAATTAGCACAATTTCCCCCTCTGAGTAAATCCCCTCTCCCCTAAAGTGGGAAGAATAGTGGGAAGAAAAGTATGAGGAAATCCCCTCTCCCCTAAAGTGGGAAGAAAAGTATGAGGAAATCCCCTCTCCCCTAAAGTGGGAAGAAAAGTATGAGGAAATCCCCTCTCCCCTTTAGGGGAGAGGGCAAGGGTGAGGGGTATGTAAAGATCGAATCTCAAAATGTCTTTTCCGTCGAGGGTAAAACACTAATTTGGACATGTATGATATACTTTTACCATTTCTCCAATAACAATGTTTAATGTTGACAGTATAAAGTCTGTTCGTCAAAAGGGCGGGGTTCATCATCTTCGTCTCAACAGGATGAGCAGCAGCGAAAGCGTCAAGGATATGATAATGCATGTCGTTATCGGAAAGAAAAATGTGTAATTATTCTTCTGTACATAGATATCCCCGGGAAGCTTCCCTATCCATGGGACTTTACCCCCGACAACAAAAAGCCCTCCTACCAGGAAAATTATAATTCCGAAGAGCATCAGCACCTTGCCTGCCGAATTCAGCTCGAACATAATCGATTTAAACCACTCCTTGGTTTTTTGGGTTTATAGCGTTTATTGGGTTTGTTGGGTTCGAACGCAATAAACTCAACAAACGCTATAAACTCAATGAACCCAACAAGCCCAATAAACTAACTTCTTTTTTTCTTCTCTATCCTTTCCTTCTCTGAGAACAAACATCCGCAATAATTCTGCCGGTATATCCCCTTCGACTTTGCCGCACTTTGAGAATTCTTGAACCCCGTCCTGAAATCATCATAATAAAATTTTACTTCCGCGCTTTTGGCTATATCGCCGCATATGCTCTTGAGCACCTCATGGTCCTGATACGGGCTTCCGAGCAGCGTCGTAGTGAACGCGTCGAACCCGTTCTCTTTAGCGAACTTAGCGCTTTTCTTCATCCGTATCCACCAGCAGACCGGGCACCTGTTGGCCGTCTCCTCATTGTATACAACGTGCTGAAAATAGTCCCCCAGATCATAGTCGGAATATGTGACGCTGAGCTTGGCCGATTTGGAGTACATCTGCACGGCGTCTTTCCTCTTCAGATATTCCGGATAAGGATGGATGTTCGGGTTATAAAAGAACCCTGCTGTCACGTGTTTTTCTTCGCGCAGTTTCTCGACCGGATAGATCGAGCATGGCGCGCAGCATATGTGTAATAGTACGTTCATAAACAAGCTGTTTGTTGAGTTTATTGGGTTTGTTGAGTTTATTGGGTTTGTTGGGTTTGTTGGGTTTGTTGGGTTCGAACGCAATAAACCCAATAAACGCTATAAACTCAATAAACTCTTATGTAAACATTTCCGACTGCTTTTCTTTATCCTTGTGAACAAAGCCCATGTGCTCATACGCAAGCTTTGTGAGCTCTCTGCCCCGGGGGGTGCGTTTCAGGAAGCCTATCTTAAGCAGGAACGGCTCCACTATATCGACTATCGTATCGGCCTCTTCATTCAGCGAAGCCGCTATGGACCCTATGCCCGCGGGCCCGCCGCCGAAAGACTCGTACATGATCTTTATGACCTTCCTGTCGACATTGTCCAGCCCCATCCTGTCTATATTATGGCTCTTCATCGCCTCATGGGCAGCCTCGACGGTGATCTTGCCGTCACGCTTGACCTGGACCCAGTCCCTTACCCTGCGAAGCAGCCTGTTCGCTACTCTTGGAGATCCTCTTGAGCGCCGCGCTATCTCTCCCGCGGCATCCTTATCTATAGGTATATCCAGGATACTGGCCGAGCGCATAATAACCTTGACAAGATCGGCCGTATCGTAGAAATCGAGATGATGGAATATTCCGAACCGCGATCTTAACGGGGCTGTGAGAAGCCCTGAGCGCGTCGTCGCGCCTATCATGGTAAAGCGTTTAAGTTTGAACTTATATGTCCGCGCGTAAGCTCCTTTGTCCATCACCACATCGACTTCAAAATTCTCCATAGCCGGATAGATGTACTCTTCCACCGTCTTGGAAAGGCGGTGTATCTCGTCTATGAAGAGTATGTCGCCTTCTTCCAGGTTCGTAAGGACACCTACAAGGTCTCCCGCCCTCTGAATAGCCGGGCCGCTCGTCGAGGTTATCTTGGTCCCCATCTCATGCGCTATGATGTGCGCAAGCGAAGTCTTGCCGAGCCCCGGAGGGCCGGAGAGCAGCACGTGCTCTAAAGGCTCTTTTCTTTTTTTGGCCGCCGCACGCGTTACCTTGAGATTCTCTACGACATCGTTCTGCCCGATAAATTCACTAAGCTTCCCGGGCCTTAAAGAGAGTATCAATATTTGATCTTCATCAGTCTCCTGATTTGCGATCAATTTCTCCCTGCCTTCGGGCAATATCTTATCTTTTGTCATCTTTTCGACCCCTTGTACACTTCATTCAAGATCTCTTCGCATGACGAAACTTTCGGATTGCGCCGTATCGCCTTCTCTATCATATCGCCGGCTTCGCTCTTCTT
>JAPLMG010000030.1 GCA_026387165.1 Candidatus Omnitrophota bacterium | reverse complement strand
GGGTATGCAAAGATCGAATCTCAAAATGCCTTTTCCGTCGAGGGTAAAACGCTAATTTGGACAGCAGTGATTTTTTATATGTCTATATATCCTTGTTTTGCCTGAAAATCGCTATAAAGCTTGGCCTTGGATAGAAAACCTTCAAAACCAAGAACTAGTGGGACGTTAGGTTCCATGCTCAGGTATGCTTTTATGGCTAAGACGCCGGAGGCGTTATGTTCATCAAATAAAACGCAACTAATATTCGCTATCTTCACATCTATATAAGCATCTTTTTTGGGAACCAGCCCTCTGATCTTATATTGACCAATGATCTCTTTTTCGCAGTCTTGCCAAATAGCCGGCGGGATAATCGATACTGGAGCTCCCGTATCTACTATTGCCTCATATGGCCGGCTAAAGTCTTTTTGCTTCCCAAACACAACCTGGACGGTTAATCGCCTGAACCAAACCTCTACATTTTTCTCGAGAAGATCGATATCTAGGGCTTGTGAATAGTGAAGTTGTATCTTAGTAGACATGCGACGCGTCTTCGATGCGTAATAGTGGGACGGTCTTGCCTTTGAATTTTTTATTCAAGAAGTTCTTAACGTGCCTCAAATCCTCATTGGCGCAAATAACGCTACAATTAAATATAGCTACCCACTTATTAGCGTACATTTTAAGCAATGTTTGATAGTTTTCATGGGCCCATCTATCGTCGTCCCAAAAACTTTTCGGCGGTATCTTTATTTTTTTACTCATTTCCTAATCACCTCAATACTAAATATACACTATCTGTTGTCTGGTGTCAATTTAATCTCAGGAAAAATAGGGACGGAAAAATAGGGACGGGTTCATTTTTTGCTTTGGCCTTGTTGTTAGAAATAAAAATGAACCCGTCCCTATTTTTTACTCGTCCCTATTTTTTACTATTTTTTATTGTCAATGTAGTCCTTTTTCACCCTTACGGGTATTGTAGGGTGGTAATTTCAGGCTATCTCTGTATTTAGCAACCGTTCTTCTCGAGATCTTTATGCCCTGATCCTTGAGAATCGATTGGATCTCAAGATCTTTTAAGGGCCTTGCGCTATCTTCGTTCTCGACCAGCTCCTTTATCTTCATCTTTATGCTCATTGTAGAGACCATCCCGGAATCCTGTTTTATTCCTTTCACAAAAAAGCTTTTCAAGCTGAATATGCGGTCAGGGGCCTGCAGGTATTTATTAGAGACTGTCCTGCTTACGGTGGCTTCGCTTACTAAAAGCGCCTTTGCCGCCTCTTTCAGGGTTAACGGCTTTGCCGCGGTATTGGTCTCATCAAAAAAATCCTTCTGCTTATCGACCAAATATCCGCATACACGGTTAATTGTGTTTTTTCTCTTCTTCACCGCGTCAATGACCCATCTGGCATGGGAAAGCTTTTTCCTGACATACTCTTTTGTGGCGGGTTCAACCTGTTTATTCTTTAATGCGGCGCTATAAGCGGTACTTAAGTAAAGCCGCGGCAGATCCCTATCACTTATCTCAATGTCGTAAGTGCCATTATTTTTATAAAGAATAACGTCCGGGACTATATACGTAGCCGCCTCCTTGCTGAATGCGGCTCCGGGATTTGGGGTTAGATATGATATTCGTTTTTTCGCCGCCTCTACTTCCTGCGTAGTGATCGAAAGAGCTTGAGCTATCTTTTCAAAATTACCTTTTTCCAGATCTTCCAAATGCCAATAGACTATCCTGTAGATATGCGTATCGCCTTTTCCGAAGTTTAAGAGCTGGATCAGGAGCGATTCTTTCAGGTCCCGCCCCCCGACCCCCGCGGGATCAAATGTTCTTATGAGGCCCAGAGCGCTTCTGACTTTTTCTGTGGAGGCATTTAATATCTCCGGGAGCTCTTTCAGGTCCACCTTAAGATAGCCATTATCATCAAAGTTCCTGATCAAAAATTCACCTATCCGTTTCTGTTCATCATCCCTGGCTGAGACCTCAAGCTGCCAGTGCAGGTGGTCATAAAGGCTCTCTTTCTTGACGATCAAGCTCTCAAAATAATCTTTCT
This sequence comes from Candidatus Omnitrophota bacterium, assembly GCA_026387165.1. GTDB lineage: Bacteria > Omnitrophota > Gorgyraeia > 2-01-FULL-45-10 > 2-01-FULL-45-10 > 2-01-FULL-45-10. The sequence continues at coordinate 5,546 of JAPLMG010000030.1, read as the reverse complement.
TCTCTTTGCTTATTGATGGACGCTCGCCCTCTGAGCCCGACGCCAGCTCCTCCTTATCCACCTTCTCGTCATTAAGCTCCGATATCTCCTCATCAAACCGGCTTTCATCTTCATCTATGGCCTCGGATGCCGAGAGATCCTCCTCAAGAAGCGGATTCTCCTCCAGCTCCGCCTGTAGAAAAGTCCTTAAGTCCATGATGTTAAGCTGCAGGACATGCATATTCAAAAGCATCTTCGCCGTGAGCATCATCTTCTGGACTCCCTCGGGCCGCATATCCATAGGCATTATATCAGACACTCCTGTTTATTTAAGGCCATCTCAACATTCATTTTAAAAAGTATAGTAGCCGCTTTATACAACATTTTGCAATACAATCAGTTATAAAAGAAATATATTTCCTCACCTCTTACCCATATTTATCTCATAACTCATTTATTGTCAGGCACTTATGTAAAGTGTCTACTCAAGGATAACTCAAGTACCAAGTACTTTAAAGTGTCTACTCAATTACTCAATTACTCAATTACTCAATTATACTCAATTATACTCAATTATACTCAATCTAATAAAGTGTCTACTCAATCTGGTATAAATCCGCATGCTCAGAATGCCATTTATTAATCCATGACTTAGGATGTGATGTGTAAAATTGCGGAGGCTCATAACTATACAACGACTTTAGAAATTCAACTCTTTCTTTGTTGATCAGCACAAAAGATCCCGTTGGGATATCTTCGGCGCGCATGCCTGTAAAGTCATGCGCATGCGCTGCCTTGTTATAATGCCAAAAAAATTCCAGCACCCAAGGAGTTCTCGAATCCGTGTATAACGGGTCAGCCGGAGTCAGAATATGGGATACTACCCGCTCGGTTTGGCTATTCATACCGCCTTGTACCGTATAATAGCATATCGCTAAACATCCTATAAAAAGAAGTGCTGCCGATGATGCACCCCAGAAGATTCGTTCACGGTTTAACTCGCGTTTATCCGGACCATCACCTTTAAATAAGACAGCCAGCAAGCCGGACGCCAGAATCACTGTAGGGAAAAGCAGCGGATATAGATATCGTTCTGCAAGCAACAATGGCAGGTAATGGTTGAGGCTTGTCGAGCCGAAATTGTATAGCGCAACTAGAGACAAAAACCACAGGGCAACAAATCCAGAACCTTTTCGCTTTGTCCAGAGCGTGTACGCAATCGCCATCAGCGCGAAAATCGATATTGGACTAGTAAAGATTTTTCGTGGCCCCGTAAGCAAAATGCGGCGCCAAACTGAGGTATCCATGTTGTTATGAAAGACTTTAGTGTCAAAAGTCCATGCCTTCAATGCCGCTTTGCTGATGGCGTGAAACCGATACAGCGAGTCGCCCGTAAAATGCCAATAAGTGACGGACTCAGCCGCCACAATGACCATCACGGCTAGAGCTGTGCCGACCAACAGGGTAAGATTGCGCCTGTCGCGAACGGAAACCCACAGTATGTAGCAACCAATAAAAGGGAATATGAACACTGCGCTTTCTCGGGTTAGCCATGACAACCCAAGCGCAGTCCCACCGAGAACGGCGCACATAATTTTGCTCCTGAACAATTCCCGTTGTGCGCCAACGTATATCAATAGTATGCCGATATTCAATAGAAATGCAGACGGAGTGTCAGACTGTAACATGGTTGCCATACTTACATCCATAGGGGCAATGGCCATCAATGCGGCAGCAATCAGGCCTGCGCGATCACTAAAAAAGAATAAACGGCCGGCTATAAAGGCCAAAAGAATGCTGGCAAGTGAAAGCAGAAAAGGATAAGCGCTCAGAACCCATTCGGTAAGTCCTGCTATTTTGATGCCCAAGGCCACCGGAAATAACAAGCCCACACGCATTCCTGATATGTCGCTATCGGCTCCCGTTTGAAACGTGCCATTAGCAATGCTGTAGGCAAGACGTGCATAGGTTAAATCATCCGATCCCACAACACCACGAAAAGCCAAGACGCGAAGCAGGCATCCTGCGCATAGAATGAGTATCAAAAAAATAATAGTTATTTTTTTCATTCGATATCGCCCCTGTCCAAATTATGATTAAAAATAATGGGGCTCATGCTAAACACTCCTCTTTATGTAAAGCCGATTCGACCTTGCTTCTGATATCCGAAAGATCAAAGGGTTTCTCAAGATAAGCGTATGCTCCCAAAAGGCTGCTCTCCCTGCGCGCTTTTTCGGTCCCATAGCCCGTCATCATTATTACTTCTATATTTTTATTCGTCTTCTTTATGCGTTTGAGTGTTTGCAGGCCATCCGCGAAGCCCGGCATCCTTATATCTATAAACGCAAGCCGCACTTCATTGGTATTAACGATATTCATGGCCTCTCTCCCATTGGACGCCAGAAGCGTATTATAGCCCCTGCCATCCAGAAATTTGCTTAAGACCTCCTGCACTATTCTTTCGTCATCAGCGATAAGAATATCAATTTTTTTATTCGATATTTTACGTTCTTCCGGAAGCGTTGTCTTGTGAGGAATTTGCATAAACGGTTTATAACTCGGCACCATCTTTTTAAGTTGCTCGAAAAGCAAATAGCTATCTTCGCGGGTAACGATTTGTTTCAAAACATCCAGGCAGCTTATAATATTGGTTCCGCGCTCTTTATTTGATTTCAGCACCATTATCTTTTCATGGGGTGTCTTTAATAGTTCTTCATCTTCCGTGACCAAAGCCTCATACATTTTTTCACCCGGCCTTAAACCCGTAAAAACAATTTCTATATCCGTATCCGGCGCCAGCCCCGAAAGCTTTATCATGTCGTAGGCAAGATCGAGGATCTTTATCTGTTTGCCCATCTCCAGGATAAATATTTCACCGCCGTGGCCCATATAGCCGGCCTCCATCACCAGAGCCGCCGCTTCGGGAATAGTCATAAAATACCTTGTGATATCAGGATGGGTAATGGTGATCGGCCCGCCCTTTTCGATCATTTTTTTGAACGCGGGCACGACACTGCCCTCGCTGCCTAAAACATTGCCAAACCTTACCGCCATAAACTTGGTTGCGCTCATATCCCAAAGGCTCATTATGTACAGCTCCGCCACACTCTTGGAAACGCCCATAATGCTCGTCGGCTCGACCGCTTTATCTGTAGATAGCATAATAAATTTTTCCACACCTGACTTAGCGGCTGCTTCCGCCAATATCTTTGTGCCGAATACGTTATTTTTTATCGCCTCCATCCCGTTGATCTCCATAAGCGGCACATGCTTATGGGCCGCGGCATGGAAAACAATATGCGGCTTGTGCTCGGAGAAGACATCCTCCACTCTATTTTTATCGCAAATATCACCCACCAGAGAGATCTTCCGGAGCCCTTCAAAAGACCGGCCAAGCTCCATATCTATATAGAAGAGAGGATTTTCCGCTTTTTCAAATAGGATCAATTTGCCGGGATTAAGCCCCGCCACCTGCCGGCACAGCTCAGAGCCTATGGAACCGCCGGCGCCTGTGATAAGCACGGACTTGCCTTTGATGTACTCCGCTATTTTATGTTTATCCGGAAGAATATCATCTCTGCCGATCAGGTCCTCCAGCCTTACCTCCCGCAGCTCTTTTACCTTAACCGTGCCATCGATCAGATCCGACATATGAGGGACTGTCCTGTATTTGGCTCCGCTTTTTATGCAATAATCCAGAATACCCCGCCTCTCGTCCGAAGTAGCGGAGGGGATGGCGATGATGATCTCCTCGATGTTCCTTTTCTTGACGATAGCCGGAATATCGCCCGCTTCTCCCAGTATCGGCACCCCGTGGATCTGCTTTCTCTGTTTATTCTGAGCATCGTCTATAAAGCCCACCACTTCATAATTATAGCTGTAACGGTATACCATATCCCGCGCTATCATCTCGCCCGCGTCGCCGGCGCCTACAATAAGCACTCTTTTCCGCCGTCCGTTCCCGTTTTTCTGCCGCGTTCTTAGGGGCCGTGTAAGGCGCACCGTGAACCGCGTCCCGCTTAAGGCGATGACCAAAAGAAGCCAATCGATAATAAAGACGGAGCGTGGATACCCTGCATGAATTACCATTGTTACCGCCACGATGACGACCGAGCTTACCGTCACCGCTTTTATGATCTGTACCAGATCCTTTACGCTCGCGTATTGCCACATGCTGGTATTGAGCTTAAAATAGAATAACGCCGCCATCCGGATGATCAGTAAAAATGGAAGCGTGCTGACCATCATATCCATATACTGTGCATCAGGTACCCCGTCAAACCGCAAAAAGTAAGCGGCGATGTAGGAAAAAGTAATGACGACCGCATCGCCTACAAGGACAAGATTCTCCTGCCAGCCTCTCCTGGATATATTCATCTTCTCACCTTCGTCTTTCTTTTCGTTCACAAAATTATATATGCGCGTTATCGCCCGACACACCTTTTCTACAGTAACCGGCTCCATATGCCCATATAGCGGAAGAGCAACACCGCCGGATAGAAATATTTCTTCGTTTCTATATTTTCCGCTTTGAGCGCCTCGCATAGCTTATTCCGCGGCACCCCGAACCGTTGCTCATCGATAAATATGACCATATAGTTTCCCGACGACTTATTGCCGGGCAGGATGTCCGGGAAATTTATTCCGTCAATATCCCATAATAGACCGCGATAGAGCAATATCAGATCCCGCCGCGTCTTTAAACACTTCTCGATATTACCTAAATTCTTTAACCCGACCAGCGCGTGCAATTCGCTCATCCTGGCGCTCAGCCCCATGCTTCCAATATCCTCGCCGCACTTGCCGTAATCCCTTAACCTTCTCAAGTGCTCCGCCAATTTGATATTGTTCGTCGTAATTAATCCGCCCTCTATCGCAGTCAAAACCTTCGTCGGGCTTAAACTGAAGACCTCGCAATCGCCAAAACCTCCGACCCTGATCGCATTGTATTCAGCCCCAAACGCCTGGGCGCTGTCAAAGACAAGCTTTAGTTTGTGTTTCTCGGCTATCTGGGCAAGCTCCCTCACCCGCGGCGGATTGCCGAATATATAAACAGGCATGATCGCTGATGTCTTTGGCGTTATTTTCCTCTCGATCTCCTTTACGTCAATATTGTATGTGCCCTCCTCGCAATCCACGAAGACCGGCGTCAAGCCGTTCCATATAAGCGAATGCACCGTAGCCGTAAACGTAAAGCTCGGCACGATCACCTCGCCCGTTAAGCCCAGCGCCTTTACCGCGAGCATAAGACCGCTCGTGGCACTCGAGACAGCCACCGCCTCCTTTACGCCCAAATACCTCGCGCATTCCTGTTCGAATAACTTCACATGTTTAGAGACCGTGACGTTACCCGAAGAGAATATCTCTTTGATCTCGACCATCATCTCAGCCGGATCAAACAGCGTCGGCCGGATTATATTAAGCTTATCCTTAAACATCGGCTTTCCGCCCCCTATCGCCGGCTTGTCATCGACTACCAATTTGTATCTTGAGCTATAAACTTTCATTTTTCTAATATCCCTATCCTACTTAAAGATTACGACAGCAATCGTTTGAAATATCAATTT
>JAPLMG010000267.1 GCA_026387165.1 Candidatus Omnitrophota bacterium | reverse complement strand
GCCTCATTCATAGCGTCCTTTAAAGTTCTTGAACCGCTCGACACGGGAGTGACTTTTGCTTTCAAGAGCTTCATCTTAAAGACATTTACGGCCTGGCGTTTTATATCCTCCTCGCCCATGAATATCTCACACTCCAAACCAAACAGGGCGGCGACCGTGGCCGTGGCGACTCCATGCTGCCCGGCGCCCGTCTCGGCTATGACGCGCGATTTTCCCATGGAAAGCGCAAGCATTATCTGCCCAAGTGTATTATTTATCTTGTGGGCGCCTGTGTGCAGAAGATCTTCCCTCTTAAGATATATCCCTGCGCCGCGGGCATCTTTCGTCAGTCTTTCGGCGAAATATAAAGGCTTTAAACGCTCTTCTCTTTCCGGCCCTTTTAAATGCTATCTCGAGTTCGCTCAAAGCCGCCATCAGGGTTTCGGGAACAAACTTGCCCCCAAAATTTCCAAAGTAACCGCGTCCATTGGGAAATCTCATTATGCTCTCCTAACATTTTCCACAAACTTCTTCATAAGACCTATGTCCTTTTTACCGGGCGACATCTCTACTCCGCTTGAAACGTCGACGCCATACGGTGAAAGTTTTTCTATCGCGTCACGCACATTGTCAGGCATAAGTCCGCCCGATAATATGACCGGTTTTAAAAATTCGAAGCTCTCTATGATCTTCCAGTCAAAGCTTTCACCTGTCCCGCCTTTTAATTTCTCGCTATATGCGTCCAGCATATAAAAATCCACATCATAATCATTTATACCTTTAAGGCTATTTTTGTCTTTTATACGAAAAGCTTTGATAGTCTTGTAAGAGCCCTTTCCGCCAAAGGCGGATCCGCCAATCTTTGTGGCGGAGAAGGCAGCGCAATACTCAGGGCTTTCTTCCCCGTGAAACTGCAGTGTATCAAGAGAACAATCCTGCGCTATCTCAGAAATTTTTTCTCTCTTCTCATTCACAAACACACCGACCTTTAATATATTATCCGGCAACTCATTCGCGATATCTATCACTATTCTAGGCTCAACATATCTTTTGGATCCATTATAGAATACGAACCCCATCATATCAGGCCTGAGTGAGGCCGCGGCTATCGCGTCTCTTTTATTCGTTATCCCGCAAATTTTGATTTTAACCATTTTCAAAACCCAATACTCTATACGCTATACCCAATACGCTAATAATGCATCACCTCTCTCATCTTAGCGCCTATATCATCAGTCTCCATAAACACTTCGCCTATCAAAACCGCGTTCACGCCGAGCGACTTCAGGAACATGATATCCTCATAGCTCTTTATCCCGCTCTCGGAGACTATCACTTTATTCTGCGGGATCAGCCTGATGAGGCGCTGCGTAACTCCCAGATCCACCTTAAATGTATGCAGATCTCTATTATTAATGCCTATTATGGACGCTCCTATGGCAAGCGCTTTCTCGATATCCTCTTCGTTATGGACCTCGACAAGGCAGTCGAGCCCAAGCTCGGTCGCAAGGTTATAGAACTTGGACGTCTGTGCCATAGAAAGTATTTCCGGGATGAGCAATATGGCTTCGGCTCCGGAGGCGACCGTTTCATAGATCTGGTACTCATCGATAAAAAAATCTTTTCTCAATATCGGTATGGATACGTTCCCCCGTATCTTCGGTATATACTCCAATCTGCCTTCGAAGAACCGTTCGTCCGTGAGCACGGATATCGCGCTCGCGCCGCCGGCCTGATACGTGATGGCTATCTTGACCGGATTGAAGTCGCCTCTCAAGATACCCTTTGAAGGAGACGCCTTCTTTATTTCGGCTATAAGATTTATGTGGTGCGGCCGCGATATGTTCTTCTTGAAAGAGCTCTTGACCGACAGGCTCTTTATCTCTTTTATGAGATCCCCCTGGGGCTTAGCCCTCTTAGCCTCGTCGACCACTTTTCTCTTCTCTTCGATAATCCTTGAAAGTATCATCTGCTTCCCGTCATAACTATCAGGCGGTTGAGCAGCTCTGCCGCCTTGCCTGAGTCTATAGAATCCTCGGCCAATTCTATCCCTTCTTTAAAATTTTCGGCTTTGAAACCCGCTACGAGAGCCGCCGCCGCGTTAAGAAGCACTACGTTCCTGCGCGGGCCCCGCTCGCCTTCCAGAATAGATAGCAGGATCTCGGCATTCTCTTTGGCGTTGCCGCCTTTTATACTCCTAAGCTTCGAACGCTTCATTCCAAACTTTTCAGGGCTCACGAAATAAGTCTTCAGCCTGCCCTTGCTTAATTCGGTGATCTTGGTCTTTCCGGTAATGGTAATTTCGTCCAGCGTATCCATCCCGGATACTACCAACGCGCGGCGGCATCCGAGATTTTTTAGAACTCGCGCGATCACTTCCGTAAGCTTCACGTCGTATACGCCGAGCACCTGGCTCGTCGCATTCGCGGGATTAGAGAGCGGCCCGAGGAGATTGAATATCGTCCGTATCCCGATCTCTTTGCGCGGTGTAACGGCGTATTTCATGGCGCCGTGAAATAGCGGAGCGTACATAAAGCCTATACCGATCCGGTTTATGCACTTCTCTACCCGGTCGGGGCCGATATCTAAATTCACACCGAGAGCCTCCAGAACATCGGCGCTGCCGCATTGGCTGGACGCGCTTCGATTGCCATGTTTGGCAACTTTGAGGCCGCAGCCTGCCACAACAAATGCTACAGTGGTGGATATATTGAATGTGTTTGTGCCGCTTCCCCCGGTGCCGCATGTATCTACGGCAACCCCTTCACCGGCATCTATCTTTACAGATTTTTCACGCATGACCCTTGCCGCGCCGGTTATCTCATCCACAGTCTCGCCCTTCATGCGCAGAGCCGTCAAAAAGGAACCTATCTGAGCGGGCGTAGCATTGCCTGACATTATCTCTTCAAAAACCCCGCATGTCTCGGCCTCCGTAAGATCTATCTCTCTAACAACTTTTTCTATGGCTTCTTTTATCATTTGCGCCTCTATAATTTTAAGAAGTTGCTCAATATCCTCATTCCCTCACCCGTCAATATCGATTCCGGATGGAACTGAACTCCCCATACCGGATACTTACTATGTTTAAGGCCCATTATCTCTTCATCCTTATCTTTCGTCTGGGCGGTAATACTTAAAACTTCGGGGAGGGTCTTGCGATCCACTACAATCGAATGGTATCTCGTTGCCTCAAAAGGATTTTTAACGCCCTCAAATATCTCTTTTTGGTTGTGGTAAATAAGCGAGGTCTTGCCGTGCATTATACTCTTTGCGCGGACTATACTTCCACCGAAGACCTCTCCTATGGATTGATGCCCAAGGCAGACGCCCAATATGGGCACCTTGCCGCCCAGACTCCTTATGAGAGGCTCCGATATCCCGGCATTCTTAGGCTCTCCCGGGCCCGGAGATATAACTATCTTCTCTGGGTTCTTACTCTTCACTTCATCTATCGAGATCTTATCGTTGCGGTAAACCTCCAACTCGGCCCCGAGCTCGCCGAAATACTGCACGAGATTATAAGTGAAAGAGTCGTAATTATCGATGATCAAAATCATAGTTATCAGCCTATTCTGTTTGTTGTGTTTGTTGCGTTCATTGCGTTTGACTTGTTAACCCTACAAACACAATAAACGCAATAAACCCAAAAAACTATTCATTCTAATCCACGCTCTGCCATCTCTATCGCTTTCAATAGCGCCTTCGCCTTATTCAGGGTCTCTTCGAATTCTTTTTCCGGAATAGAATCCGCCACTATCCCCGCGCCCGCCTGTATATAGGCCGTTTTGCCTTTGATGATAACGGTGCGGATGGTTATACATGTGTCGAGATTGCCTGAGAAACTGAAATATCCGATGCTTCCCGCATATGGCCCGCGCTTCAGGTTCTCCAGTTCCTCTATGATCTCCATGGCCCTGACTTTCGGCGCGCCCGTAACGGTGCCCGCGGGAAATGTCGCCCTGAATAGATCGAACGAATCCTTGCCTCCTTTTAGCCTCCCCGAAACATCGCTCACTATATGCATAACGTGAGAATACTTCTCGATCGTCATGAGCTCGGATACTTTTATCGTTTTGAATTCGCACACTCTTCCTATGTCATTGCGCCCGAGATCTACGAGCATTATAGTCATGAGCTCGGATACTTTTATCGTTTTGAATTCGCACACTCTTCCTATGTCATTGCGCCCGAGATCTACGAGCATTATATGTTCGGAGATCTCCTTCGGGTCCGCTAATAGATCTTTTATAAGCGCCTCATCCTCGCTCTCGGAGGCGCCGCGCGGGCGCGTCCCGGCTATGGGCCTGACTTCCACCAGGCCATTCTCGCAGCGCACCATGATCTCCGGCGATGAGCCGACGAGGAAGAAGTCATTGAATTTAAGATAGTACATATAAGGTGAGGGGTTTATTGAGCGCAGCGCCCTGTAAACCTGAAAAGGATGGCAATCTATAGCCAGTTTCAAACGCTGTGAAAGCACGGTCTGTATTATATCTCCGTCCTCGATATGCTTTTTTGCCTTCTTGACCATCGTCTCAAATTGTGCCTTGGTAAGATTGGATCTTATCAGATCCGGATGCGGCCTTTTCTTGGATGAAACGGCGTAATCTCTCTGAGGCATAGGCCCCTTAAGATAACCGGCTATTCTTTCTATCCTCTTTATGGCCTTGTCATACGCCAAAATGGGGTCGCCATCCACGTGCACATTCGATATGACCTTTATCTTATGGTCCACATGATCAAATATCAGCAGCGTATCGGTCAGCATGAATAAGCAATCCGGCAGGTTCAGATCGTCGGGATTCTTGGCCGGAAGATTTTCTATGAATCTGACCATATCGTATCCGAAGAATCCTACCAATCCTCCCGAAAACCGGGGCAGCCCTTTTACGTCTACGAATTTATACCTGTTCAATATCTTCTTGAGCTCATCTATAGGATCGCTCTTTGAGGTAAAACTCGAAGATATCTTACCTTCGGTAATCGTGATATTCCCGAGCTTACTGGAGAATATTAGCGAAGGGTCGCTTCCCAATATAGAATAGCGCGCGAGCCTCTCCCCGCCCTCGACAGATTCGAGCAGAAATGAATAATCGCTCTTATCTATCTTGGCAAACGCGGATAAAGGCGTCTCAAAATCGGTCAGTATGTCCCTGTATACGGGTATCAGATTACCCTTCTTGGATAATTCTATAAACTCTTCTTTATTCGGATAATACATGTATTAATCCCCGTCGTTTTTTGCGTTTATTGCGTTATTAGCGTTTGTTGCGTTCGACTCCGTAACGCAACAAACCCAATAAACGCTATAAACACAATGAACCCTTACTTATAAACTTTCTTCGGATCGAATATACGTTCGGCCGTTATGTTCATATTCCCGTCCTTATCCATTTGACGGAAATAGCAGCTGAAGTACCCTTCGTGGCAGCCCGCCTTCACCTGCTTAACTTCGAAGAGAAGTGAGTTTCCTTCGCAATCTATGCTCACTTTTCTCACATTCTGTATACATCCGCTCGTCTCGCCCTTCAGCATGAGCTTTCCCTTTGAGCGCCTGAAGACGTAGACCTTGCCCTCATCGAGGGTCTTCTGTAAAGCATCCTTGCTCATGTAGCAAAGGGTCAGAACTTCTCCGGATATCTCATCCTGAATGATCGCAGGTATCAAGCCCTTCTCATCGAATTTTATCTTCTCTAATAACTTTTGCATTGTCTTTCCTCCGGGTCAGTAGCGCACACTTAAGTGTGCGCTACTATCACACTCTAACTGCAACATTTTTCTTTCGCAAATAGTCCTTGGCTTCGCCTACGGAATAAGTCCTGAAATGAAAAATTGAAGCGGCAAGAACGGCGTCGGCCAACCCAGCCGTCAATGCTTCATAAAGATGCTCTAAATTACCGGCGCCGCCCGACGCAATAACCGGGATATTTACGGATTCACTTATCCTCTTAGTCAATTCTATATCGTAACCTTCTTTAGTGCCGTCGTAGTCCATGCTCGTCAGAAGTATTTCACCGGCGCCAAGGCTTTGGGCCTTTTTGGCCCATTGAATAGCGTCAAGGCCCGTGGACGTGCGTCCTCCGTTTATGTATATCTCCCATTTCTCTTTATCCTTGGTCTTGACCCTGCACCTGGCGTCCATCGCCACTACGATACACTGGCTTCCGAATCTTTTCGATGACTCTTTTATAAAGGCCGGCCTTTTTACCGCCGCCGTATTTATAGATACCTTGTCGCAGCCGGCATTCAGCAGGTTCCTGATATCATCGACTGTGCTTATCCCGCCTCCGACCGTAAACGGGAGGAATATCGACTCCGCCACTTTATTCGCCAATCTTATAGTCGTTTTGCGTTTCTCATGGCTTGCCGTGATGTCGAGAAATACAAGCTCATCCGCGCCCTCTTTATCGTAAAAGAGAGCGTTCTCCACGGCGTCGCCTGCATCGCGCAGGTTTACGAAGTTCACGCCTTTCACTACCCGCCCGTCCTTGACGTCGAGGCAAGGGATTATTCGCTTAGTTAACATACTTTTTTCAGCTTTAAGCCATAAGCTGTAAGCTTTAAGTATTTTTACAGCTTATAGCTTACAACTAATTTCCTATTTTGCGCAGATTTCTATCGCTTCCTTAAGATCTATCGTCTTTTCGTACAACGCCTTACCTATTATCATCCCTTTGAGGCCGTCCGCCTCGAGGCCCTTGAGCCGTTTCACATCATCTATCGTAGAAACACCGCCGGACGCTATGATATCTATGCCCTTAACTTTCAGCATCTCCTTCAGGCTGTCCACATTCGGCCCTTTGAGCATTCCGTCCCTCGAGATATCCGTATAGTTTATCGTCTTGATACCAAGGCTGGCCATCTTTCCGGCAAGATCCATCGCATTCATCCCGGTCTTAAAGAGCCATCCCATCGTAAGGACCATCCCGTCTTTCGCATCTATGCCGACAACTTTTCTGCCGCCAAACCTCTTTGAGGCTTTCGATATAAAATTTTCTTCCAGCGCTCTCGTGCCTATGACCACCTTCTCTACGCCGGCATCTATCAGGTCCTGCACCGTCTCCAGATCGCGTATGCCGCCGCCAAGCTCTATCTTCACATTTACGTTATCGATGATCTCCTTGACTGACCTTAGGTTCTTCGGACTCCCCGAGACCGCGCCATCGAGATCGACCACATGAATAAGGTCCGCGCCCTGGGCAGACCACATCCTGGCAACCTCCAGAGGTGAATCAAAATAGACGGTCTCGCGTCCAGCCTTGCCCTGCGCCAGGCGCACAACCTTTCTACCCCTTATATCTATCGCCGGAATTACCTTCATATTAACCCTACAATCCGCCTTCGCATTCAACGGAGATTAGGCTGAATGTCTATCGCCTGTTAAATGCGAAGGCGGACAAAGTTCTTTAGTATTCTCAACCCGACCGCCTGGCTCTTCTCGGGATGGAATTGAAACGCATAGACATTATCTTTGCATACCCCCGAAGCGAAATCTATGCCGTAGTTGGTCGTGGTCAACACGACCTTTTTATCTTTCGGCTTAACATAATACGAATGAACGAAGTACATATATGAGCCGTTTAGCACACCAGCTAATATTTTTTTTCTATACGCTATACGCTGTCCGATATACGCTATGCTATTCCATCCCATATGGGGCACTTTAAGAGCGTATTGCGCCTGCCCCGCACCGGATGGTGCGGGGTATTGCGTATTGCGTTTACTAAATTTAAACTTCTTTACTTCTCCGCGCAGTATGCCAAGCCCTTTAACGCCGGGCGCCTCTTCGCTTCTTTCAAAAAGAAGCTGCAGCCCGAGGCAGAGCCCCAGGAAAGGTTTGCCCCCATTGATGGCGTCCTTTATCGGTTTAGTAAGTTTACGCCTGTTCAGTTCCTTCATAGCCTCACCGAAAGAACCGACGCCCGGAAATACTATCTTATCCGCTTTCAATATCTCTTCGGCGCATGATGAGACCTTCGCTCTGGCACCCGCAACCTCAAGCGCTTTGCGAACAGAGTGCAGATTCCCCATTCCGTAATCGATAACGATGATCATGTCGACATCTCAATGCATCAATATCCAAATCCCAATGACGAATGAATTCCCAAATCCCAATCCCCAAATTGGGCATTGAGAAATTGGCGCTTAATTTGTCATTGAAACATTGGACATTTGGTCATTAATCAATTCTTCCCTTCGTCGACGGCACGCCCTTGCGGCGAGCGTCTATCTGAGTTGCTTCGTCTATAGCTATGCCGAATGCCTTAAAGACTGCCTCAAGGACATGGTGCACGTCTTCACCGGAATATATCTCTACGTGGAGGTTTATATTCGCGCTCTTTGCGAAAGCGTCCATAAAATCCTTGCCGTCATCGAGGGAATATTTATCTTCCTTTGGGATCGTCTGGTTATATGACGGCATCTTCCATAGAAAGGCATACCTTCCTCCGATATCTACCATGACTTTGGCTGCCGCCATATCCATGGGGACCTCTTTCGAGCCGTATCTCTTTATGCTCTTGCAGTCGCCCAGCGCTTCCTTAAATGCTTTGCCAAGACATATGGCTATATCTTCATTGGTGTGATGCGCGTCCACATTCAGGTCGCCCTTCGCTTTTAACGTCAGGTCAAACAGCCCGTGAAACGCAAATAGCGTCAGCATATGATCAAGGAACCCGATGCCCGTATTTATATCGGTCTTTCCGGCCCCGTCTATAATGAGCTTGCCGGTAATGTCTGTTTCGGTTGTCTTTCGTTTTATCGCTGCGCTACGGATCTTCTTTGCCATTTTTTTCTCCTAATTTTTCCTCTAACCCTTCACTTCTTTTTTAAACGAGCTATTTCCTTTTCGATTGCCTCAAGCACTTCTATATTTTTTATCTCATCATCTATGCTAAAGACAACAAAAACTTTGCCGCCGTATTTAGCCTCAAAATCGCGAAAACTTACTTTCATTCTCTCAGTAGGTGAATAATTACCAAAATTCGCCTTTGCAGTCACGGGCTTAATTTGAATACCAAATGCCTTAGCGCCTACATGCCCTAAATAGTCTATATCTCCCGCATGATCAAGTTCGGGATCGGATTCTTCAAACTTGATCTCCGGAAACTTCTTGGCAATATTATCTGTTATAACCGATTTCTCACGGATAAAGCCATCATACGTCCTCTGAATCGTTAGATTAGAAATATAGTCAACGCAATCTTGAAGGGTCAAATTCTTAAAGGCCTCTTGCCATTCAGGAATAACAATTTCCGTTATTTTAAGGTGCAGTCTTTCTCCAAGCTCCTGCAACATTTTTTTCGTAACCTTTACCGGTGTTTTTCCATCCGTATACGCCTTCTCAAAATACCATTTTTCCCACTCCGCAATTGACTTGGGCTGGCATTCACGGATTAATGCCATAACTGCGCCAACTTTATTGGGCCGAGACAGCTGATAAGTCTGACAGGTATAATTGAGAACTTTTTCTTTTTTCCCAAAATCTTTTGAATAGCGTTTATTTTTCATTATGAACATGCTCCAGATTTTGTAACTCTAAGAATTTCTCTTTATATCTGAAAACCGTCTCAGAATCAACAACAACAAACCCTTCTTTGATTAAATGTGCGTTTATAAAAGTTTTATTTTTCAGATACAGATAACATAGAAGCCTATTGTCAGAATCATACTTAATCTGGTCGTATTTTAAGAAAACTTTTTGCCCTTGTATTTTATTAACTAAATACTCCGTTGCCTTATCGTTTTTCAAAACATCTTGTTTAATGCCAAGAAGTCTCACAGTTAACCCATTACTCAACTTTATAAGCTCAGGGTTCACCACTTCCTTAACCGTAAAATACTCTTCACGTTGCCCACTATCTTGATCGATTTTTGATCCAAATTGTAATTTTTTGGGGTCTATTTTTTTATCAACTTGAATAGGATCTTTGAAAATATACGGCAAATCTTGAATTTCTTCCGCGAAATTAGCAGTTATCTTTTCCTGTTTTGATATCTCAAAGGCGCACTCTTCAGAAAAAAGACTCTGCCCGCAACCGACTCTTTCTTTGATAAACGGCAAGAAATCACCGTTTATCTCATAGCCGACAGAGTTTCTTTTCAGATTCTTTGCCGCTAACGTCGTTGTTCCGCTACCCAAGAACGGGTCAAGAACGGTATCGCCTATAAAGGTAAACATTTTTATCAGGCGCTTTGGCAATTCTTCCGGAAACATAGCCAAATGCTTACCCTGTTTTTCTCCCGCAAAGTTCCAGTGCCCAGAAAAATATTTATTCCATTCCTCGGTTGTCATTTTTGACTTTTCTCTTATCTCATGAGTTACCGGCATTGTAGTCCCTTGTTTCTTGAAAATCAAAATAAATTCATAATCGAGCTTCAAAATCCCGTTTCTGGGGTACGGAAAAGACCCCATAACAGAAGCGCCGCCTGTTGTATTACAAGTGGTAACTTTTTGCCATATCACAGCTCCCATATAATCAAAACCAATAGTTTCACAAAACTTTATTATTTCGGTTCGAATGGGAATAACTTTGTAACGACCATAATAAACAGACCTGGCAAATTGATCGCCAATGTTAACGCACAAGCGACATCCATTCTCTATAACACGATAGCATTCATTCCAAACCAGGTTAAGATTGTTAATATATTCCTCGTAGCTGTGATTAAATCCTATCTGGTCACTACTGCCATAGTCTTTCAATTGCCAATAAGGGGGCGAAGTAACAATTAAATGCACAGAGGCATCTTTAACCTCTTGCATTTTCCTTGAATCACCTATGATTACCTTATGAACTGTTTTCATAAACACACCTCTATTTTTTGCCCATGGCAGTCTATGGTCTATTCAAACCTCACTTTAACCGAATCCAGATGCTTCCTCAGCCCTTCGATTTCCGCGATCTTCTCCAGCGGCCCGCGTATCTCTTCCAAGGCGCTCTTCGTATATGATAATATGTGTGAACTTTTATAGAAATCCTGCACGCCGAGGCCGGAGAAGAACCGCGCACTTCCGCCCGTCGGAAGGACATGGCTCGGCCCGGCGACATAGTCTCCGACCGCGACCGGCGTATATGGCCCCAGGAATATCGCGCCCGCGTTCACTATTCGTTTGGCGATCTTCTTAGGATCCTTGGTCAGTATCTGAAGATGCTCGGCCGCCAGCTTATTCGCGACATCGGCCGCCTCATCCATATTCTTCACTAATATTATATATCCCTTGAAGTCCTCTTTCTTCAGGATCTTGACTATTCTCTTCGAATTCGTTATCAGTATCGATAACCCCATAAAATGCTCGCCCTGGGCCTCA
This sequence comes from Candidatus Omnitrophota bacterium, assembly GCA_026387165.1. GTDB lineage: Bacteria > Omnitrophota > Gorgyraeia > 2-01-FULL-45-10 > 2-01-FULL-45-10 > 2-01-FULL-45-10. Next base: position 8,026 of record JAPLMG010000267.1, on the reverse strand, counting down.
AGGTCCGCTTTTATATAATTTATGTTGGATGACTGGTTCGCTATTATCACCACTTCTGTCGGGCCGGCGAGCATATCTATGTCGCAAAAACCGAATACCTGGCGTTTGGCCTCAGTGACATAGGCATTGCCGGGGCCCACTATCTTATCCACCCTTGGTATTGTCTTTGTCCCAAAGGCAAGCGATGCTATCGCCTGAGCTCCGCCCACCTTATATATCTCATCCACTTTCAAAAGATTCGCTACAACGAGAATATAAGGATCAATCGACTTATACTTATTCGGCGGTGTAACCAGCACCACCTTCTTGACGCCTGCCATCTTCGCCGGTATCACCGTCATATAGACGCTCGAAACTAAAGGCACCGTGCCGCTTGGCACATAGATGCCGACCTTCTCAAGCGGCATCACCTTCTCGCCCAGCAGTACGCCGTTGGTATCTTTTATGTTCCACGACTTCTTAAGGTGTTTTTTATAGAACTTCGTAACATTGTCTATGACGACCTTAAGAGCCGATATGAACTCCGGCTTTATATCCTGATAAGCGCCCGAGGTCTCGCATTCGGTTACCTTAAACTCTTTAGGGATCAGCTTTACCTTATCGAACTTGCGCGTATATTTTATGACCGCATCATCGCCGTAGAGTTTTACATTCTCTACGATCTTTCTTACGCTTTCGGTGACGCGTTTATTGCGCCCGGAATTTCTGTCGCATAACTTTTGGAATTGTTTACTGCCGACCCTTACGAGCTTCATGATAGTTTCTCCTTGGATTCGTCATTGTGACCCCACACCCAGCAAGCTGGGTGTGGGGGAAGCAATCTCTTTTTTAGCCCGCGAGGCTATAGCCAAGCAGCAGGCACTAAATTTTCGTATAAAATTTAGTAGATTGCTTCGTCCTTCGACCCTGCTCAGGACGAAACCCTGAGCTTTTGTCGAAGGGCTTCGTCGCCCTCGGCTCCTCCAATGACATGCTTATAGCCCTACAACTTTTTTATTATCGTTTCTAAGGTTTTTTCTAATGTAATATCTTTGTGTAACAAATTTTTAAATCCACCTTGAGCAAAATCTATCTTTCCGCCTGCCGAACCGCCAAGATTCTTAGCCACTTCACTTCCCAGCTTTCCTGCATGTAAATTTTTACTCTTGATAATATCATCTGATATTGAAACTACGAAGGACGCTATCATCCCATCCCTTTCAGCAAATATAACTGCAATAGAGGAACTTTTTCCTTTTATCTTATCGGCTATAGCGCTTACAATAGCCATATCGGCATTTTTAATAATTTCAGCAATAACTTTTGTGTTATTTATAATTTTTCCATTTGCGATATAAGAATCTATTTTTTCTATCTCTTCCCTTATGCGCACAGCAGATGCTTTCTTCTCTTCCTCTTTTTTTGTCTCAGATTCCGAACGCTTCAATTCCTTTTCTGCCTGCTTCTTAACCCACTCACTCGCGGCCTCGGCCGTCATGGCCTCGATCCTTCTTATTCCGGAGGCTATCGAGCTTTCGCTCGTGATCCTGAAATATATTATATCTTTCGTATTGTCTACATGCGTGCCGCCGCACAGTTCCTTCGAAACATCTCCGATAGAAACGACCCGCACTTTATCGCCGTATTTTTCGCCAAACAATGCTACTGCGCCTTCCTTCTTCGCATCGGCCAAACCCTTGATCTCCTTATCAACAGATATCGCTTTTTTTATCGCTTCATTCACGATCTCTTCAACATGCGCGATCTCCCTCGGATCCATCTTCTTGATATGCGTAAAATCGAACCTCAAATGATCCTGATCGACCAGCGATCCTGTCTGATGAACATGCACGCCCAGGACTTTTCTTAACGCCGCCTGAAGCAGGTGCGTAGCCGTATGATTACGCATGATCTTACGGCGGACATCTTCATCTATCGAAACCTTGGCCTTCTCGCCTTTTTCGATCTTACCGCGTAAAACTTTCCCTATATGAACGATCGTTTGGCCGAACCTCTTCGCATCCTCTACTTCCAAGACACCCGACTTTGTTTCAATCTTACCCCAATCGCCCGCCTGCCCGCCGGACTCTCCATAAAATGGAGTCTTATCCAATATTATTTCACCATTCTCGAGAACCGCCAGGACCAAAGCCTCAGCATGCGCCTTCTCGTATCCTAAAAATTCAGTATTCAGCCCCAGCGCCTCAACTTTTTTCGCGAATGTCTCCGAGAATATCTCAGATTTTATCTTAGTCTTAGAGCGCGACTTTTCTCTTTGCTCTTCTTGCAATATTTCAAATCTTTTTTTATCCAATGGAATCTCATATTTAGCTGCGCTCGCTGCGCTAACCTCAAAGGGAACGCCAAATGTATCAGAAAAGACAAAAGCGCTGTTTGTGCCAGAAATCACTGCCTCAAGCCCCTTCTTTTCATTTGCAATCTTTTTATATGCTTCATCAACAATTGGCAATTGGTTTTTTAAAACGTTTAAATAGTTTCCCTCTTCCCTCTTCACGACCTGCGCGATATCATCCCTGCGCTCCATTATCTCGGGATACTGCGGCTTCATCACATCCGCTACTACGCTTACCAATTTATATAAAAATGGCTCGTTTATCCCTATATCCTGCGCATGAGACATGGCCCGCCGGATCAGCTTCCTCACCACATATCCGCGCTCTTCATTCGACGGCATTACTCCGTCCGCGATGCAGAAAGTCACCGCTCGTATATGGTCGGCGATGGCGTTAACACACGACTTGTAACCTTGTGACCTTGTGACTTTGTGACCCGTCTCGCCTTCGATCGCTCCAATGATCGGCACGAATATATCTATCTCAAAATTTGTCTTTACGCCCTGCATGACCGCCGCTATGCGCTCTAAGCCCATGCCGGTATCTATATTCTTATTAGGAAGCGGTTTTAAATTTCCGTCAGGCTGCCGGTCAAATTGGGTAAATACCAGGTTCCAGACCTCTACGAACCTGCCGCAGTCACACTCGGGCGTGCAATCCGGCTTGCCGCAGCCGACATCCTTACCGTAATCATAAAAAATCTCAGAACACGGCCCGCACGGCCCGCACGGCCCTTTACTCGGCGCCTCAGACGGCCAGAAGTTCTCTTTCTCGCCGAACTTCATTATCTTCTCAACCGGAAACTTAACGACATCTTTCCAGATATTGTAGGCCTCTTCATCATCCTTATAGACCGATACCCACAATCTGTCAGCTTTAAGCTTTAAGCTGTAAGTCATAAACTCCCAGGCCCATTGGATAGCTTCCTTTTTGAAATAACCGCCGAATGAAAAATTGCCAAGCATCTCAAAGAATGTGTGGTGGCTGCTCGTCCTGCCGACATTCTCGAGGTCGCCGGTCCTCAAACATTTTTGGCTCGACACGGCGCGTTTGTAAGTAATATTACGCCCGAGGAACTTCTCCTTAAACTGGTTCATCCCGGCACCCGTAAATAGAAGCGTCGGATCGTCCTTCGGCACAAGCGAATCGCTCTGGACTGCCTCGTGGCCCTTGGACTTAAAGAAGTCTAAATATGTCTGTCTTATACCATTTGTCGTCATGATTTAATCTTGTTTTTTGGGTTTATTGCGCTTATTGTGTTTGTTGGGTTAACAAGCCAAACGCAATGAACGCAACAAACACAATAAACCCTACAAACTACAATTTTGAAATTTCCTCGATTATTCTGCTTACCGTTTCGTACTTAAATCCGCGGCGCAAGAGAAGATCGTATATGCGCTTCGTAGCCTTGCGGCGGTCCAGCTTCTTGAGCCGCTCAAACCGGTCCTTTGCCATGCTAAAGGCTATTTCGTATTCGTCGTACTTTTCGGCCTTTTCGGTTAAAACGGCCTCTATAATGCTATCGCTTATGCCGTTCCTTTTAAGCTCATGCTTCAATACGACATCGCCCGCGGGGTTCATATGCATCCGCGACTCCACCCAAAACCGGGCGAACCTCTCATCATTCAGCTCGCCTGCCCGCTCAAGGCTCGCGAGGACGTCTCCTATGAGAGCATCGTCGTAACCCTTGAGCTTCAGGCGGCTTCTTATCTCATAAACGCTGCGCGGCCTCTGCCGCAAAAGCGCATAGGCATTATTACGCGCCCGCGTTTTCGCTTTGTCGTTCAATTTTATTTTAGCCCTAAGCCTTAAGCTGTAAGCTTTAAGCTTAAGGCTTATAGCTTACAGCTTATAGCTATTTTAACGCTTTCTCTATGATATCTTTCTCTATCTTCGCGAGGATCTTGGGATTCTCCTTCAGGAATACCCTGGCGTTCTCCTTGCCCTGGCCAAGCTTCTCTTCTCCATAGAGCACCCATGCCCCGCTCTTTTTAGTCACTTCGAGTATTTCGGCCATATCGAGCACGCTGCCGGCCTTCGAAATACCCTCATCGAACATTATATCGAACTCGGCCTTTCTGAATGGAGCCGCGACCTTATTTTTCACGATCGATGCCCTTACGCGGTTACCTACGGCCTCTTCGCCCTTCTTCAGCGAAGCGATACGCCTCAAATCTATCCTGACGGATGCATAGAACTTCAACGCCCGTCCGCCCGGGGTGGTCTCAGGGTTACCGAACATAACGCCTATCTTCTCCCTGAGCTGGTTTATGAATATCACACAGGTCTTAGACTTCGATATCGAACCCGACAGTTTCCTTAAAGCGTGACTCATAAGGCGCGCCTGTAATCCGACGTGCGACGCTCCTATCTCACCCTCGATCTCGGCTCTCGGCGTCAGCGCCGCGACCGAATCTATAACGATGACGTCAACAGCGCCGGATTTTACCAAAGTCTCCGTTATATCGAGCGCTTGTTCACCCGTATCCGGTTGAGACATCAATAGATGGTCGAGATTCACACCGATCTTCTTCGCGTATCCGGCATCAAAGGCATGTTCCGCATCAATGAACGCCGCCTGTCCGCCCATTCTCTGGGCGTTGGCTATGATGCTCAAAGTAAGCGTCGTCTTACCGCTCGACTCAGGCCCGAATATCTCTATTACCCTGCCGCGCGGCACTCCGCCTACACCTAAAGCCAGGTCTATGGCGATAGAACCCGTCGGTATGGTAAGCACATCCACCTTAAAATCCTGCCCCAGCGTCATTATGGCTCCCTTGCCGAACTGCTTTTCTATGTGCTCCAAAGCAGTATCGAGCGCCTTGGTCTTCTGCTCTTGAGTAATGTCTTTGCGCTCCCTTATCTCTACTCTTGCCTCTTCCTTATCTTTTGCCTTAAACTTAACCATTTCGCCTCTCCTTTTCTGCTTCGCCCTTCAACTGTCAATAGCCGGTAGGGCTACGCAGGAATATGATTTTAGTTCACTGCACACGTACTATAATTATACCATTTGAAGCACTATATTATACATGCGCATCCTCCTTTCTGTAAAGCGAAATTCCGTCCGATTCCCCTGCCTAATCCTGCATAAATCCTATCCTCCGCTTCGGCGGTTCTGGCGGAGGCGCCATAAGCTGCCGAATGGCCTCAAAAATCGACTGAATTTCTACGTCGTGTTTTTCAATCTTATTCTCAAGCTCGCTTAATTTATGGGCAAGTTCTTTATGGGTTGATATGATTTCACGCAGTTTCACAAATGTTTTGATAATTACTATGCTTATCTTTATAGCTTTTTCGCTGCTCAGCATGCTTGCCAGCATAGCTACTCCATGCTCGGTAAAAGCATAAGGTAATGAGGTAGAGTGCTTCATTGAATCGAACCGGTGACAAAATGACACCAGTTCATCTTTCTCTTTTTTGGTTAACTGAAGCATGAATTCCCCGGGAAACCTTTCTATATTACGCTTGACCTGTTGATTTAGGTGCTTGGATTTTACTCCGTATAATTCAGCTAAGTCTCTGTCAATCATGACCTTCTGCCCTCTTATCAAAAATATTCTCTTTTCAATGACCTCACTTGGAACAATTTCGCCCATAACCTCATCTCCTTTCTGAACCGGTCACAGTTTGTGACCGGTTGCGATTTTTTAAGGTCACAATTTGTGACCTTAAGTTTGAGCTGCCAATTTGGCATCTCAAGTCCCCCTATACTATAAGACGGAAAAAACGGTCAAATTGTTGCAAACTATTTTAAAATAATTTGGTGGCAAAATGCGTAACTGCAATATATAATGGGAGTTATGAAGATTGAGTCGAAGGTTTGGGAAGTGCTAAGAAAAAGGCAGATAACGCTGGCGGTCGCTGAGTCATGCACGGGCGGACTTATTTCGAGCAGGATCACTGATATCAGCGGTAGTTCCAAATATTTTAAGATGGGCCTCGTAGCTTATTCCAATCTCATCAAAGAAAATATTCTCGGCGTCTCTTTTCGTCATTGCGAGCAACCAAAAGGAGTCGTTTCATCCGTCATTGCGAGAAGGCCGAAGGCCGACGAAGCCCCTCGACTAAGCTCGGGACTTCGTCCTGAGCTTTTGCCGAAGGACGAAGCAATCTCAAAGCAGGTTGCTCTGACAATGGCAGAGGGCGTGCGTCGTCTCGCAGGTACGGACATAGGCGTCGGAGTAACCGGCATTGCCGGACCCACCGGCGGAACAAAGAAAAAACCGGTAGGCTTGGTCTACATAGCGCTGGTTACGAATAAGAAGCGTATTGTAAAAGAATTCCGCTTTAAGGGTTCGCGATTACAAATCAAGTCACGGACAACTCAAGCGGCATTGAGATTAATACTTCAAACCGTCATGCCCGCGAAAGCGGGCATCCAGAATATTTAGATTCCCGATCCCCATTTTCATGGGGACAGGTAAAAGTATTCGGGAATGACATAATCCTATACCATGCGTACTTTTATAGCAATAGAGCTCTCCGCAGAGATCAAAGACTCCCTGGCACAGATCCAGTCTCATCTAAAATATTCCGGAGCTGATGTAAAATGGGTCGAAAAAGACAATATCCATCTGACATTGAAATTTCTGGGAGAGATTTCGGAGGAGAAATTACAACAAGTAATAGCGGCGTTAGAAATTATCACTAGGGTAATTAAACCTTTTGAAATTTCAATAAAAGATATCGGCGCGTTCCCTAATATCAATTATCCCCGCGTAATTTGGGTCGGGCTGGATAAGGGGACGGATGAATCTAAGTCTTTGGCGGAAAAGATCGTCGAGGAACTATTGAAGATCGGTTTTCAGAAAGAGCCGCGCCCGTTCGCGCCGCATCTCACCATCGGCAGAGTCCGTTCGCCGAAGAACAAAGAAGCTCTAAAAGAAAAATTACAAAACTATCAACTATCAGCTATCAACTATCAACTGGTCAGCCCTATAATCCTCTTTCAAAGCACCCTCACCCCCAAAGGCCCGACTTATACTAAACTCCATGAAACAAGTCTTAACGGATCAAATCTTCGGTAGCCCAAGCTTTGGTTCGACTTCGCTCACCATTCCTCAAACCATCCCGAGCCTGTCGAGGGAAAGCCTGGGCTACTATTGTGAATAACTCATCACGTCATTGCGAGGCCGCCGCCAAAGGCGGCGAGCCGAAGCAATCCCTTTACGCTGAATGCAGGAATTGCAGGAGGCGCGTGTAGCGGTCGATGCGGCTTAGGCCTCTCGTAAAAATTCGAGCCATCGTTTATTCTGATCAGGCATTCCGGACAGGCTGTATCTTTTAATACCCGGTAATGCATAGATTATAAGCGCCCCGTCCGCGTTTTCCTTTATATCACCGATACCTATCATCTTATACTCTATGCCTAGTTCGCATAGCTTCTCTTTGATGTGATCCGCATCCCAATGCGAAAACTCCCGCGCCACCGCAATCACAACGCCCTGCGGGATCGGCAGGCAGTCATCTTCTTCGAATCTTCCGACCTCGCTTAAGTATGTAGTCCTTATTGCAGACCCTATATTTGCCGTATCATCGGCCCCGTTCTGCGGCATTGGCGCGAATGTGAATATAAGATTATTGCCCGTTATATCTTTAACATCGACTTCGGGACATTCGACGGCAAGGCTTCGTTTCAAGTCTTCAGCCGTAGAATATTCCATCGCGATAAAATTGGCAATGAGCTTCTCCAT
>JAPLMG010000259.1 GCA_026387165.1 Candidatus Omnitrophota bacterium | reverse complement strand
TTGTAGGGCGAGGACACGCCCGGCCGCAGGCCGGGTGGCCTCGTCCGGAGGCCTCGGCATTTCCTCGGACATAAAGTCCTCGGTCAGGGGCGGCCTGCGGCCGGGCCGAGCCTCGGATAGATCGTTTTTTAGATTGCTTCGCCCCGCTTCGCGGGGCTCGCAATGACGACGTTATGGATTCCCGCTGGAGTTTACCCCGTACTTGATACGGTGCGGGAATGACAAAAGGCGGTTCGAACGAATTTGAGGACGCACCGCCATGTTTGATAGGGAGCGCTTGAGAGATAATGTCGGAAGGTACCTTCCGACATTATCTCTCAAGTGCACCCTATCTAAACTGGCGGAGAGGGAGAGATTTGAACTCTCGGTACCTTTCGGTACACGCGCTTTCCAAGCGCGCGCCATAAACCGGGCTAGGCGACCTCTCCGCTAAATTCGATCTTTATCTATAGTTTCTTTAGGGTCAGACCCATTCACATCTTGATAGACGCGTTGGGTCAGACCCTACAACCGATTAAAAATATTCCTTCAATGCCGAAAATACGTGATCATTGCGTTTAAAGTTCTCCGTCCGCCAGGAATAGATCATGCTCCCCTTCTCCTTCGGCCATACGGAAGCGAATGTCTCTAACCCGGCGATTGGCCCCTGACGATTGACCCACGCCGGGTTCTCTATGTACCTGTATATCCCGTCGGGGTAAGCGTAATTTGCGATCGTCTTGTAAGTCCAGTAAGTCCAGCTGATGTCAAACTTTTCTGCCGCCGAGAGTATATCGCGCACCCATTCGCCCTCGCCGCTTTTCCCCCCGCGCGCGTTCACGCCGAACTCTCCCAGGAAGAGCGGCACCTGCGCTTTTCTAGCAAGATCATCGTAAGCCCTTGCAATGGAATCGAACATCTTTTTGTCCCACATCACCGGGATAACGCGTATCCACTTCAAAGTTGTGCGTAAAATCAAGAGGCGCATAGCAGTGTATGCTGTATGCGGTATTGCCGTCTTTGGGCTTGCCTAAAAACTCCAGCCTCTGCGCCCAGAGGTTCCCTTCCAAAAATATTATATGTTTCTTATCGGTGTCGCGTATCTCTCCGGTGACCTTTTCGTAAAGATCCCTTACCTGGTTCTCCTCCAGTATACCGACGACAGGCTCGTTCAGAACATCGTAACCGGCTATAGCGCTCACATCCCTGTACCGGTCCGCAAGAAAGAACCATAGCCTCAAATAGCGGTCTTTATTGGCTTCGCTGGAGAACAGCTCCTGTTTTCCGTAAGAGTCCGAATGCCACGCGTCGTTCTGCGCGCCCGGCGCCGCGTGAAGATCCAATATACAGTATATGCCGTGTTTTTCACACCACTGGACCGCTCTATCTAAATAGCCGAGACCCTCTTCGTTCAGGCCGTAGGGCCTCCCCTCCGGCTCTATCAATCTATAATTAAACGGCAGCCTTATACAGTTGGCTCCCCAGCTCTTTATTATCCTGATGTCGTCTTCCCGAATAAAAGAGTCGCGGAACGACCTCGTGAAATCCTCCAGGGCATCTACACCGAGCGCCTTTTCAAAAGAGTTCCTGAAATCATGCTCGGGCGTGTTCCTGCCGCCTAACATGTATCCTTCCATCATTAGCCAGCCGCCGAGATTTACGCCTTTCAAAATTATCTGCGAGCCCGCCTCATCTACTATTCTTTGGCCGCTCGTCTTCAAGAAAGGTAATTTCTTCGACATATGTGAAATTCGAGCTCCTATCTTTTTATCTCTTTGATGAAGTCCGCCGGATTCAGCAGGCCGCCCGACATGACGAGCCTCATAGCCTCTTTTATGCCGATATCCAGCATGATTACCTCGTCTTTCGGGACAAGGAAAAAGTAGCCTGTCGTCGGATTCGGGGTCGAAGGCACGTAAATATTAAAAAACTTCTTGCCTGTCTTTTCTTCGGCCTCGGCGTACCCGTCATTGGCAATAAAACCCATCGACCATATCCCTTTTGACGGATACTCCACCAATACCACTTTTTTGAATCCGAGCTTGCTATCCGAGAATACGAACTCAAATACCTTCTTTACGGACGGATATATGTACCTTAAGAGCGGGAACCTGGCGAGCGCTCTGCCGAGAAAGAGATGCAGGCCCGCGCCGAAGAAATGTATGCTCAATATCCCCGATAGGAATATGATAGCGATAAAAAGTATCAGGCCTAATCCGGGAATATAGAACCCGAGCAGATTCTTAAGATAGACGTTAAGGTATCTTCCCAGGATACCATCGACGATCCTGAAGAGGACGAGCAATATATAGACGCTCAAAGCCAGCGGCAATATCGTAAGGATCCCCGCTACGAAATATCTTCTGATCTGTGCTATCAATTATTAACCCCTTTTTACCGGCAATATTCCGGCCATCTCGCCTATTACATTTACCAGTTCCGTATTCGCCGGAACGACTATCTTCGCATTATCCTTAAGGGACTTCTCCACCGCCTCCAGCTTCCTTAAGACCTGCGCGTTGCCGACAAAAAACTTTTCCGCGGCCTCATTTACTAATTTTATCGCTTCGCTCTCGCCCTCCGCCTGCAAAATACGCGCCCGTTTCTCGCCCTCCGCCTGCAGGATAGACGCCTGCCTTACGCCTTCCGCCTTCTTGATCTCCGCGCGCTTCTGTCCGTCGGCAACGGTCTCGGTAGCCGTGGCAAAATCTATCGCGGAGATCTTCTCATTCTCCGCCTTGACCACTTTATTCATCGTCTCCTGGACATCTTTAGGAGGATCGATCTCTTTCAGTTCGGTCCTCACTATCTCCAGGCCCCAGCTTCCGGTCTCGTCGCAAAGGGTCTTATGCAGTTCGGCATTGATCTTGCCTCTTTCCGAGTTGGCGGATTTAAGAGTAAGCGTGCCTATGATATTCCTTAAGGTTGTGCGGGCCAGGTTCACTATCTGGTATTGATAGTTGTTTACGCTGTACTGGCAATTTTTAACGCTGACCTCATCGGCCTTTACTTTGAAATATACCTGGGCGTCGACCTTGGCATTCAGGTTGTCGTTGGTGATTATCTCCTGGGGCTCGGCATCGACCATCTGCTCCGTTATATTGACCTGATAAATAACTTCGATCACAGGAAAGATCCAGTTGAAACCCATATTGGCAAAACGGTTATATTTGCCTAACCGCTCGATAAGGCCTCTGTGCGTGGGACGCACTATCCTGATGCCCAATAAAAAGATGACTACTGCCGCAATAACTGAAATACCCAAAATCGCCATAAAGCCTCCTCCTTTTTGAATTATGAACCAAAAACCTGTAACTCTCCGCAGATAGAGAGCTTACAATGCCGCCTCTTCCTTGTCAATAACTTACAGCGTTCTGCAGCCCCTATGACTTCACGCTAAATACCGGTCAGGGAAACAGAAGAATCGCGCTCGGGCCGGAGTTTTTTTATGAGCCTTATAACCTCGCTCTTTTTTGAAAGGAGTTCGTGAGAACCGGCCACAGTGAACTGAAGCATCTTCTCTTTTTTATTGTAGACCAAAAATATTATCTTCTTCTTCTCTTTGTTGAGCTTTTGGTCGTAAACCTTATAGCTTTGGAACAGTTTGGTCTTATGGCGGTCTTCGATCCAATATTTTTTTTCCAGATCAAGGTGGCCGTCATA
>JAPLMG010000135.1 GCA_026387165.1 Candidatus Omnitrophota bacterium | reverse complement strand
TAGAGGCCTTCCTTGCATTTGGCGGTGCCGTATACCTTGGCCTTGGGACAGAGTTTCATAAGCGCGGGCATGGCGCTGGAATGGTCGGGCTCGACATGGTTGGCTATGACATAATCTATCTTTTCAAGCGGGACTATGGCGCGTATCTTCTCGATCAGCTCGCCCGCAAAAGGGCCGTAGACTGCATCGACCAAGGCTATCTTTTCATCGACGATCAGGTATGAATTATAAGTCGTCCCTCTCTGAGCGGTATATGTGTGGCCGTGGAATGATCTCACGTTCCAATCGACCGCGCCGACCCAGTAGATACCTTTCTTTATCTCAAATGGCGTCATTTAAGCGTCTCCCTCTTTTCCCTTTTTATCCCTCGACTTCGCTCGGGATAAGATCCTGAGCTTTTGTCGTCCTTCGACTCTGCTCAGGACGACCCTGAGCTTGCCGAAGGGTCGAAGGATCTTATGAATGTAGGCGCTGACGGCGGCGTAAACCCGCGCTTCACCTGATGGTAATAATCGTACGTCATGGGCCTGCCCTCTTTTAAAAAGCCTGAATCCGTCATCTCGCCCAAAAATAGCGTATGCGTAAGGCAGTCAAAACAGCTTACCACCTTTGCTTCGATATATGCCATAGAATAATCGGTCACAATAGGGCACCCCGAAGGCAGTACCTTGTAATTCACATCCTTGAACTTATCTTCATTCCTCCCGGATTTAAAACCGAATTTCCCTATAAAGGGAAGAGTCGCTTCTTCGCTTAATATGGATATGCCGAATATACCGCTCGCTTTTATAAATTCGTGGGTCAGATTCTTATTATTTATGCTGATAGCTATCGTAACGGGTTCGCTCGTTATCTGGAAGACGGTATTGGCTATCTGGCCGTTCATGGCCTTCTCTTTATTGGACGATACTATGAACATCCCGTAGCTTATATTATGAAGTACGTTCGGGTACACCCCGCCCCTCCATTAAAATTAAATAAGTTATTTTAAATACACCTTTTGCATAATGACCGCTTAATACTCCTCTTCAACTGCTTTTCTTGAATTTTGGGAAGTAAAATATGAATGCCGACGGCTCTTTTAGCGCGGCGTACGCCCGCGCATCATACGCTGTCGGCATCGCAAATGATTTAAGAATGGCGAACCCTTCCATCCACAACCTTTTATTATACAGCCTATGTTCAGCTTGCTACGATCGCCGTAACCGGGCATTCTTCGGTCGCTTTTTTGCAGGTCTCTTCCACGCCCTTGGGAACGACTGAGCCTATAACAACCGCTTTATCGCCGTCCATCTTAAACACTTCCGGACAAGTGCCTTCACAAAGTCCGCAGCCTATACATGTATCTGCGTCTACTCTTGCTTTCACCCCGCACCTTCCTTTCTTTAATTACAAATTATTTTTTATTAAATCTGTTATTTATTTTTCTGACCCTCTACTCCTACGACTATGTACCTGGAAGGTGCGGGGTTCATTATCACAACTCCTCTTTAGATTTTCTCAAATTCGCTCTTTGGAGCGCCGCACTCGGGACATACCCAGTCATCCGGTATGGCCTGGAAGCTCGTTCCGGGCTTTACACCGTTATCGGGATCGCCCTTAGTCGGATCGTAAATATAACCGCATATCAGGCACTTATATTTATCCATATCATCTCCTTACGGTTTTACGCGGCGATTACCTCTTTTATCCCCGGAACTTCCTTCTTCAGCTTCTGCTCTACGGCATTCTTCA
>JAPLMG010000126.1 GCA_026387165.1 Candidatus Omnitrophota bacterium | reverse complement strand
ATACTCTCAGCCGCTTGGAGGCGATAGATTATATCGTTAAGGGAGAAGGGGAACGGTCGTTCGTTTCGCTGGTCGAAGCTATTCTGAATAAAAATGAATCCGCCGTATCCGGCATCGCGGGCGTCGGGTATAGGGATGGCGGCAAGATCGCCGTCGTTCCTCCGGACGCGTGGCTCGAGGACCTGGATAAGATAAATTTTCCGGCATGGGATCTCTTTGGCGGCAGTATAACGAGTTTTCCCGTCATCAGCTCGAGGGGTTGCCCTTTCAAATGCGTATTCTGCGCCCGGATGATGGGCGAGCGCGTGAGGACGAGATCTCCTGGGAATGTTATAGCGGAGCTGGAGCTTCTGAACGGAAAGTACGGGGCAAGCGAGATATACTTTTATGACGAGACGTTCGGATTCTACAAAGATTGGCTCGACTCGTTCCTGAAGATGATGATAGATAGCGGCCTGGCTCGTAAGATAAAGTGGGGGATATCGACGCGCGCGCAACTACTGAATGATGAAACGGTCGGCAAAATGAAAGCAGCCGGCTGTATCAAGATAGATTTCGGCGTCGAATCGGGTGACGACGATATATTGAAGGCGATCAAGAAGGGTGAGACGAAAGAGGACTTCATCCGCGCGGCCCGGACTATAAAAAAAGCCGGGATACGGTCCCACAGCTACTACATCATAGGCCACCCTTATGAGACAAAAGAGAGCGCTCTCAATACGATAAATTTCGCGGCCTCGCTCAATACCGATCTCATCTCGATAGGGATAATGATACCATACCCCGGCACCGAGGTAGCACGGCTCGCTTCCCGTGGAGAAGGCGGATATAAGAGGCTCTCCAATGATTGGGCCGATTACAATAAACAGCTCGGTAACGCGCTGGAGATGGAATCCCTGTCGAGGGCGGAGTTGACCAGGTTACAATTATTAGGGTATATTAATTTCTTTATAAAAAATCTTAAAGTAGTCGAGTTCACTAACGCGGCATGGAGATACAGGAAATTGATATTCGCCATAATCGCGAAGTATCTTAAAGGCCTTAAGGAGATATTGACCAGATGAGTCCGGAAACCGTCCGCTGGCTTGATAAGAACGCGGGACAGGCCATATGCTTTATTTTAACCATGCACAGAAGGCTCTTCGGGGCTTTCGGCAAAGGCCTTGATGCCGCGGGTGCTTGCCGCAGGATGTTATTTATCAAACTTACGGAACAGGGCTCCACTATTTTAGCCTGGCGCGCGTTCAAAAAAGCGGCCGATATCGTAGGCAGAGATAATCTCTTCATACTGGTCTTTGACGAAAACCGTCCGATATTAGATGTACTTGACGTGGTGCCATCCTCCAACATAATCGCCGTCGCGTCTTCGGGCCCGTTCTCCTTCTTCCGTTCACTAGTTAAGGCGATAAGCCGCATAAGGCGGGAAAAGATCGACGTGTGTGTGGATATGGAATTCTTTTCCCGTGCGTCTGCCATTCTCAGCTACGCGGCCGGAGCCGTTCGCAGGGTAGGGCTGCACGCTTTCCATGATGAAGGGCCTTACAGGGGGGATCTATTCACCCATAAGCTCATATACGATCCGCATATTCATACCGAGGTATTTTTCTCAAGCCTCGTGGAGGCCCTTGGCCATTCTCCCGCGCGAGCCGATGCTCCTCTGATCTTTAGGGCGCCGCAACGCGAGGGGCGTCTGCCGGAATTCTCTCCGACGCACGAAGAGCGCAAGTCGGTTGCCGGAAAGATAAAGGGATCGGCCGGTCAGGGATGCGGAAAGCCCCTGGTCATCCTTAACCCGAATATAGGGGATATCATCCCGATAAGGAAATGGCCCGAGGAGAATTTCATAAAATTGGGGAATATGATACGGGGAAAATTCAAAGAAGCGGCGATCATAATTACGGGCACTGCTAAGGAGAAGGGGAGGGCGTCTTTTGTGGCTTCCAGCATACCGGGGGCAGTCTCGCTGGCAGGCGAGACCTCATTGAGAGAATTGCTCGCGCTTTTTTGCATTGCCGATCTTCTCGTGACCAACGACAGCGGGCCGGCCCATTTCGCGGCGCTGACTCCCCTGAAGACGATCGTCCTCTTCGGCCCGGAAACGCCCGCCCTCTATAGCCCGGCCGGCGGCAACAGCGAGATAATATATGCCGGCCTCGTCTGCAGCCCGTGCATAAACGTATATAACTATAAAAAATCACCGTGCGATAACGCCGTATGCCTGAAGAATATCACATCCGAAGATATTTTCGACAAGGTTAAGAAGATCTTAAAAAAACCTATATGAGATTAGCGCTCGTATTCAACCCTTTCAAATATAAACTGCATGAAGAGAACCTGAGGGTGGTTCAGAAGTATTTCGGCATGTTCCCGCCATTGAGCCTGGCATGGGTGGCCGCTATAGCGAGACAGGCGGGCCACGAGGCGATTATCATCGACGCGCGGACACTCAACCTTTCCATGGAAGAGACTCTTCTGCGTCTAAAAAGTTACAAACCCGACATCATGGGCTTCATGATGACCACATATATGTTCCGCGATACGCTCGAATGGATACGGTATCTTAAGAAAAATCTCTCCATACCCGTAGTCGTCGGAGGATATAACCTGCGCGTCTACCCGAAAGAGTCGATAAGCTGCCCTGAGATAGATTACGGCGTGATCGAACATGCCCTTGAGAGCGTTCCGCAACTTTTGGAGGCGCTGGAAGGCGGAAGAAAGATCGAAGAGGTCGTCGGCATAGTATATAAAAAGGACGGCCGCCTCATGATGAACCCCCCGCGTCCGGTAGATTTCGAGAAGTTCCCTTATCCGGCGAGAGACCTTTTGCCCAATGAATTATACGCGGAGTTTCCGACCGAAAGAAAGAACTTCACCGTTATGGTAACCTCTCTTGGGTGCCCGTACAGATGCCTCTTTTGCGAAGCCGGAGGGACCGCGTATAATCCGCGCTCGCCCCGGACGGTGGTGGATGAGATGGAGGAGTGTTACAGAAGATACGGTGTAAGGGAGATCGATATATTTGACTATGACTTCACCGCCGATAAAAAACGCGTAATAGAGATATGCCGCGGGATAAGAGAGAGGAAGCTTGACATACTTTGGGCATGCCGCTCCAGGGTCGACATAGATGCGGAGATCTTGCGCGAGATGAGGGATGCCGGCTGCGGCAGGGTCTATTACGGCATTGAATCCGGCTCGGAGGAGATATTGGCCGGCGTAGATAAGAAGATCACCTTGAACAGGATACGCGAGACGATACGAACAACGAAAGGCTTAGACATGAAGGCGCTCGGATTCTTCCTGATCGGAGCGCCCGGCGAGAATAAGGATACCGTGCGCCGGACCGTGCGGTTCGCCAAGGAACTGAGGCTCGATTACGTACAGTTCTCGAAATGCCTTGCGAAGCCGCTTACGCCTTTATGGAAAGATATGGTAAAAGAGACGGGAAGAGACTATTGGAAGGGCTGGATACTGGGCGAGGAAGAGGACAAAGTACTGCCGAGGCCATGGACGGGACTCACAAATGAAGAGATAGACAGATTGGCGAAATGGGCATACGTCAGTTTCCATTCACGTCCGGAGTTTTTGATACGGTCCGCGTTGCGGGTGAGATCATTCAGCGAATTAAAGAGGAAATTTTTGGGCTTCATGGATATGGTCTTCAGCCAGGAGGGCGCGTCGAAGGCGGACGAGAACTTCGCCGCGTATAACGAGGATCCCCAGATGATGCATTTCTACAGGAAGATAGCGAAGTTCAGGTGACGAAAAATAGGGGAGGCCTTTAAGCCGACGAAGCCCTTCGACAAAAGCTCAGGGCTTCGTCCT
>JAPLMG010000177.1 GCA_026387165.1 Candidatus Omnitrophota bacterium | reverse complement strand
GAGCAAAGACCTCATTATACAGGTTGGCCATGTGGAGAGGTTCAATGCGGCTGTCCTGGCGCTTGAGAAATACTTAAAAAAACCGAAATTCGTAGAGTGCCAGAGGCTGGGGCCGTTTCATAAAAGGGTGGATGACGTGGGGGTAGTGCTCGACCTCATGATCCACGATATAGATATTGTTCTCGGCCTGATAAAACAGGAAGTCGCGAACATAGAAGCCGTCGGCTTAAGCACCATGTCCGACTTTGAAGATGTGGCAAATGTCAGGCTTACCTTCGAAGACGGTACGATAGCGGATATCACCGCATCCAGGGTCACAAAAGATGTTGTAAGGAAGATCCGCATATTCCAGGAAGAATCGTACATATCTTTAGATTACCTGAATCAGGAAGTCACCGTATTCAAGAAGACCGGAAACAAAATATTGAAATAGAAGGTAAAGGTTAAGAAGGTCCAGCCTCTTAACGCGGAGCTCGAATCTTTCATAGAATGCGTACAGCGCCATAAAAAACCTATAGTTTCCGGAGTCGAAGGAAGACGCGCTCTTCAGGTCGCGCTGGCAATAATCGAAAAGATAAAACCTACCGGATAATAATGGCGAGATCAATCCTCATAGTAGCCGGCGAGCCCTCGGGAGACCTGCACGCCTCCAATTTAGTCAAAGACTTAAAATCGCTTAAAACGGATCTTGAATTTTTCGGCCTGGGAGGCCTTCTCTGTAAAGAGGCCGGCGTCGATATAGACTTTGATATAAAGAGACTCGCTGTAATAGGCCTCGTCGATGTATTGAAGAATATATTTACCATAGGCAAGGTCTTCAAGGGCATATTAAAGAAGGTCGACTCGCGAAAGACAGACCTGGCCATACTCGTCGACTACCCCGGATTCAATCTGAGGCTCGCCAAAGAACTCTCTAAAAGAGGCGTACCTGTCATCTACTACATAAGCCCTCAGGTATGGGCATGGGGCGCCGATAGGATCAGCATAATAAAGAAGTGCGTCGCCAAAATACTGGTCTTCTTTAAGTTTGAGGAAGACCTGTATAAGAAGAGAGGTGTCAGCTCTGAGTTTGTGGGCAATCCGCTCTTGGAGACCGTAAAAACAACTCTGACGAAAGATGAAATATTAAAAAAATACAACCTGTCGAAGACCAAGCCCGTGATCGCGCTACTGCCCGGCTCAAGGGCCATGGAGATAAAGACGCTTCTTAAGATAATGGCGGGATCTGCCGGAATAATCGCTAAAGAGCTTCCCGGCGCGCAGTTCGTGGTGGCAAAATACAAACATCTGCCCGCGGCACTTTACGAGGAAGTCCTCAAAGAGCAGCCGCTCGATATAAGGATCGTCGATGGAGACTCTTACAATATATTAAGCGTATCTTACTTCGCGATCGTCGCATCCGGCACGGCCACGCTTGAGACAGCCATTATAGGCACGCCCTTCGTGATAATGTATAAAGTGGGGCTCGTCAACTATATCGCGTACAAGATAGTAGCGAAGACCAGAGTGCTGGGGCTCGTGAATGTAGTAGCGGGCCGCGTCATCGTCCCGGAGCTCCTGCAATATGATGCCACGCCCGAAAAGATAGCCCGGGAGTCTCTCGAAATACTGCGCGATGGCCGAAAGAGAGCGGCTATTGTTTCCGAACTTGCCCGCGTCAAAGCCTCCCTCGGCGCCCCCGGCGCCTCACATCGCGCCGCCCGCGCGATCCTCCCGTATTTACAATAAAACTTTTTTACCCCAACACTTAGGCGGAACTTCCGGTGTCCACCTTCAGCTGACGTAAATTGGCATTAGGCATGCCAATTTACTATGGACAAAATTTGACAAAAAATTCAGCCCTTGGACTTATTATAGCGTCATTGGTCGTCTGAATTTTTTTCTAAATCGCCATAAGGTGTCAAATTTTGTGACATCAGCTTCAGGTTGGGACACCGGAAGTTCCGCCTATCGCCTGAAGCGAAAAAATTACACTGCCTAAAAATTATACAGATCGCTCTTGACACTTGACAAGTACTATGGTATACTTGACAAGTGTAAAGCAACCCCAAGGAGGCTTAAAATGAAGAGTGACTACTTAACGCCGACGCAGCTGGCTAAAGCTCTCGGCATCTCGAGGCAGGCGGTTTTGGAGAGGATCCAAAAAGGTTCAATAGCCGCGATGAAAGTCGGGCAGCAATACATCATAGACAGAAAGGCTTTCAGATCCGCGAAGACCGAAGGCCGTTCGGTCGAAGGCACCCTTAAGAGGATGGAACGCTCCAAGAACACAAAAGAGCGCGTCCTGAAAGCCGTCAGGGATAACAAGATAAACACCATACAGCTCTGGTTCGTCGACATATTGGGCATCCTCAAGTGCGTCGTCATAACCGAGAGAGAGCTCAAAGAGGCGCTCGATCATGGCAAAGGCTTCGACGGCTCCTCCGTAACGGGATTCGCTGAGGCCGAAGAGTCCGATATCATAGCCATGCCCGACGCTTCTACTTTTCAGGTGCTCCCATGGGAAGGGTCGACCATACCGGTGGCAAGGCTCTTCTGCGATATACTTAACCCTGACAAGACGCCCTACCCCGGAGACGCCAGGTGGGTGCTGAAGAGAGTGCTCGAAAGGGCAAGGAAGCTGGGCTTCACTTTCTATATAGGCCCGGAGCTGGAATACTTCTACTTTAAGAACGACCATTCCACCGAGGTGCTCGACGAAGGAACATACTTTGAGCTTATACCTAACGATATGGCCGACGTCATGAGGAATAAGACGGTCGATACCCTGGAGCATATGGGCATACCTATGGAGACCGGACATCACGAGGTGGCTCCGTCCCAGCACGAGATAGACCTGAAGTACGATGAGGCCCTGATATCCGCGGACAACATCATAACCGCAAAGTATTGTATAAAGGAAGTGGCGAGATCCAATAACGCGTACGCTACATTCATGCCCAAGCCTATGTTCGGCGTGAATGGCAGCGGCATGCACGTTCATCAATCGCTCTTTTCCACCAAAGGCGGATCCGCCTCCGGCGGAAAAGGAGACAAGAACGCCTTCTACGATAAGAATGACAAGCATCATCTGTCGCTCACAGCCAAGCAGTTCATAGCCGGGCAGCTTAAGCACGCCCGCGAGTTCTGCGCCCTGACGGCGCAGTGGGTGAACTCGTATAAGAGGCTCGTATCCGGATATGAGGCGCCTGTATATGTATCATGGGCGCAGAGGAACAGGACAGCCCTGATAAGGGTCCCCCTATACAGGCCAGGCAATGAAAAAGCCACAAGAGCCGAGATCAGGTGCCCCGACCCGTCATGTAACCCGTATCTGGCATTCGCGGTCCTGCTTGCGGCAGGGCTGGAAGGGATAGAGAAGAAGTATAAGGTTCCCGAAGCCATAGAGCCGAATATCTATAAGATGGAGATGTCCGAGAGAGAGCACAGGGGATTGGTCGCGCTGCCGGGCAATTTATTTGAGGCTATCGAAGAGACCCAAATGAGCCGTTTGGTAAAAGAGGTACTCGGAGAGCACATATTCACGCGATTCCTGATCAATAAGAAGAAGGAATGGGAAGATTACAGGATTCAGGTGACGAGCCACGAGATACGCAGGTACCTGCCGGTATTGTAAAAAGGGGACTAAAAAGGGGACGGGTTCATTTTTAGCAAAAAAAGGGGACGGGTTCATTTTTTATGCAGAATTTATCTCCGAAAAAAATGAACCCGTCCCCTTTTTTTAGTCCCCTTTTTTTATGGGGGGATAAGAATAAAGAGATGCTATATGCTACCTATTTTATTAACCCCCCATTGAGAAATTAGGGAAATCCAATGGCAGGACCCAAAAAATTAAAAGAGATTGCTTCGTCGGCCTGAAGGCCTCCTCGCAATCAGACTGTGCCACAATTAAATTTAAAAAGCCGTTCTTTGACATAAAAGAGGGACATGCGGGGCTTTAAACCGCTTTTGAAAAAAATAAAAGTATCCCTCTCTATTTAATGGGCATTAACTCCTTTATAA
>JAPLMG010000229.1 GCA_026387165.1 Candidatus Omnitrophota bacterium | reverse complement strand
GCGTCTTTTAATAACAGCGCCAGTCTCTTTCTGTACGCCCGGCCCAACTCTTTTTTCCTGATCTCATCGAGACGCGACACAAACTCCTCCCAGGACGCTTTGCCCTGGTGGATGAAACCATCGGGCGAACCATTCTCCGGCTTCACGGACGGGCATGGACTTCTCTCATTCAAAGCCGCCATGATCTTCCCAAGATCCGGGTCATTTGCCGCCCTTAAAACACCTAAGGCCCTGTCTTTAATTTCAGGATCGGGACTAAATGCCGCTGATCGTATTTTATTATACACATCCCTTATCCCGCCTCCTTGAACCGTCATCTTGACCGCCTCTCCGAATTCCTGAGGGAAGATATAGGCCTCTATCAAATCAACATGTTTTGCTATCATCTCCTGAAATTTTTCGTGAAGCGCTCTTTTTTTCTCTATCTCTTTTTCAGTATCCCCGGGCCGGCGTATGAATCCGCGCGAAATTCTCCTCAAAACCCTGTATATATCATTTGTAGCGTCGCTGTAGCTATGATCCTTTCCTTTGGATGGCGCTGTCAGGAGCTCCAGATCATTTTCACTTATATACAGATGATCGATATAAAATTTCAGGACATCTTTCCTGAGCTCTTCATATCTTCCCGCTAATCCGGGGTCTTTTATCTCATATAAAGAATGAGTCGCGGCCGCGGCAGTAGTGATGAGAAAAACACGCCTTATATCTTCCTCATAAAAACTTAATGCCGTGCCGTCAGCCAACTTAACCTCTACCGCCGTATGAAAGAAGTTGGTCTGGGTGCCATGCGTCTTTTCGTCATATACCGTCAAAAGTTTACCCTTCCAGGGATCTATCGTAGCTCCTATGTATCTTTGGTTATAACCGGGAAAAGCCCACTCGACATAGGAGTCATCGTCCGGATTTACGGGAAAAGAGCTTCCCGATGGGGTTGCGGTAAAGAAAAAACTGGATAGAAGGAACCTGCTCTCGTCGGCATAATCTCCCGCGACCGATGTATGATAAAGAGTTGGCTCCACAAATAAAAGTTCTTTTATCTCTCTCATCAAACGCCTGAATACAGGATAAACTGTAGGAGGGATCCTTAGTTCAACTATACCGGGCTTGACGTAGGATTTGCCTAAGGCTGTCGGGATCTGAACGGCCGACAAGTAGTTCAGTATGGCGGCCTGCCAGGAAGCTGCAATACCTTCTTCTTCGGAAGATATCTGTTTTTTTGTCTCAACACCCAGCGTAGGATAAATATCGCTCAGTTTTTCTATGACTCGTAAGGATGGAATAAGCTCATCTATTATTTTCCGCGTAAACTGCCCGTCTATTGACCCTTTCTTGAGGGCCTCTTTCAATAGCTCTATCTTTACTAAGGCTTGCGAGCCTGCAGCCAATCCTTTCAGGTCGAGCATTGAGAAAGCCTCGGTGGTTATCCCGAAAGCGTTTTGCCAAAAAGGCCCGAGCCTCTTTTCCATCTCAATATTGCCGAAAGAGATATCGCCTTTGATCTTTCCCTGCAGCCCGGATAAATACGGCATAAAGGCATCTACCAACGTCCCATCGTCAAAGGTATAAGTACCTTTTTCCTTAAATATTCTCCATAGAAGTTTCTCAAAATATTCTCTGTCTTCATCGGATATCTTTCTCCCGCTTCCGAGCAGGCCTGTAATAAAGGATAAGAAATGAACCGTGTATCCACCTTTAACTTTTCCGGCGTTATCGGCATGCCGACGGACCTCTTTTATCGCGTTATGTAAAAATCTTTCTTCTTTATGCAGGGGACGCCCGCTGCGCAAAAGCGAGCCTATCGTATTAAATGCGGCTAAAACGTCTTTTGTGGTCGAAGGATCCTTAACCATTAATAATAGCTTTCCCTGAATTTTTTCTATCTGTTTTGCCGTAAGAGGTGTTGGGCTTTCAATAATGCTCGCAAAGCAGTCCTCCATATAACAATATTTTGCAAGGCTCCCATCCCATTGCCGGATAAAAAAATCCATAAATTCTTTTGAAAACCACCTTTGAGCGTCCAAAAGCTTCTTTATGGCTATCGGCAAACTCTGCCATACCCTAGAATCATATCCTTCTTTTATGTCTTTTATGCCAAATTTAAGTATCGTTTCTATCGTTTTCATATCAATGGCCGGATGGTATGTCTCTAAAATATTAGGCAGGTTATAAAAAGCCTGCGTGGCGCCGCTAACATCCTCCATATCAAATATATCAGACCTTTTATTTTCCTTCACAGCTATCAACGAAATTTCAGCGATCCTCTTCATTAAATCCGGATCTATGGGTTCCATGCTGCGTACAAGGCCTGTCACTATTTGATGCCATTCGGAGTTAAGCCGGTAATAGCCAGTTTCGTCCTTTAAAAATTTGAAAGGGACATTAACTAACGCCCTTCCGAGACGTTCTGCTATAGGGAGCGTTATGACAGGCGTCAATCCGATTTCGGTTTCGCGCAAAGCATCTTCAATACTTTTTAAGATCTCTTCTACCTCATGAGGATTTTTGTCTTCATTAATGCTTTCTAATTTATGGATATTCATGCTTAATTTTTCTAAAGGACTTTCCCTGCGCTGTTCTTCTAATTTTTTGGCTTGCGTATCAGCGGTTTTCTTTGCCCTTGAAAGCACCCGTCTTGCTAACCTTGTGGCTCTCCCCATGAGAGATACCGGTTTCTCTTTTTTAATAACCGGTTCTGATTTTTCAGGAGCAACGCTTTCTTGCGCCGATCTTACCAATTGTTCGATCTTATCTAATACATTTTTATTGTGGCGCATTTCGACTGGATCCATAATGATAGGCTTCGCGATGTATCTCGCCGACTCCAGAAGAAAGAGCGCAAGGTCACTTTCAGATAAACTGTCTATCAAGACCGAACCCAAATATATTCTCTTCTCGTATTGTTTTAATCCGGCGTGCGATACAACACCGTTGCATATCGAAGCTATTCCCGGCAAAATCACAATCTCCGCATCCTTTAACGCATCTTGTATGCTTTCGAATGATTCACGATCGTCCAGATCCGGCAATGAACCCTCTTTTAATTTAAGCACCGCGGACCTTGCCTTTAATAATTTTCTTATCGTTTTTTTAGTTGGCTCATCAAGGCCTTTCATAGGGTTATCGGATCCGAATTCAAGATTTGTTTCTCCGTTTTCTACATATGCTTCTACGGTATATTCTTCCACTTTTTTATGATCTTTTTTACCTTCTTTATAATCTTCGTAGGCCATTTTAAATTTAATCACCTTCGCGCCGCCATTTTTCTTCTCTTCAAAAAAAGGTTTTATACCGGCATTGACTACGCTATTAGTAACTATTGGCGCGCCTTCAAGCGTTACACCTAAAGCAGGCTGATTTACGGCAAGCTGTGTATTGAAGGCGCTTAAAGTTTCTTTTATATATGACAGTCTCCCCGCTGCCGGTATTATCTCTAATATGCCGGGATATAATCTCTCCAAATAGCCAAGAAGGTCTTGAGGCGACATGGAAAGCTCGGGGCGAAATCTCAGTGTCTCTCTGATAAGTGCTTGTCTTTCTAATTCATCTATCCCCCCGCTTGCATTGCCGAGCGCGCTATTCATTTCGACTCCGGACTTGCCGTGGTAAACATCGCATCCTTCCAGCCGCGCAAAGACGCTCTTCGGCGTCTTCGAGGCGAATAACCTGTAGCCGCATTTCTCGTAACGACTTAAAGACGGCGCTGATCCTTTCTTAAAGATACCATCGGCCGGCGCCAGGACCGCGTAGTAGCCTCTTGATAAGAGCCATTCGAACGCCTGCTCGGTGCTTTCGCGGCAGGCCGTGAAATATATTACGCCGTCGTCTCTTACCAATCTATCCGCCGTATCGAGAAAATAGTTCACTTTATCGCGATCCGGGGCGTTTATCGCCACCATATCCATGGAGCCGGGGTCGAATTTTGCAAGGGCCTGCTCATTCGTAATAGAAAATCTTGGGCTCGATAACTCAGTTCCGCTGACGTTTAGGTCAAAATATTCTTTTAAATTGATCTTCTTCGTGAGTTCATCAATAAACCATCCTGTGCCCGCCCCCAGCTCTGTGATATCAAGACGGCGCTTAAGCGGAAATAGCGAGTGTAAAAAATCGCTGAATTTTATTTTATTGCCGCCGATATCGCCGGAGGTAAGGAGCAAATCATAGAGCCCGTCGGCGGAGAAGAAATCGCGGATCTCTTGCCCGGATATCTCTTTAACGACGACCGGCTCTGCCTTCAGGATAACCGGCGCTTTATGGCTCAGCCGCGACAAACGAGTCTCCCAATAGATGCCGGCAATACCGTTGATAAGTATGACCAGGCCGTTGACAAACCAAAGATCTATGCCTAAATATTTAAGCAATAAAGGCATAAATATGAAGTTGATGGGATTTACTAAGCATGTCCAGAAAATAAAGTCCCTTTTGTAGGTAGGCCAAAACATGCGCCTTATCGCGTTGATCCCTTCCCTGAAGGTCTTACCAGATAAAGCTTCTTTAACGGAGCTCTTCGAAAAGATCACAACGCTCGGAAAGAGCGCCAGATAGTAGAGCGGCGTGTATGGAAAGGCCTGAAGCCCGATCTTGATAAGGCCGGCCGTTATGTTCGTCCCGAACACATTTATGATGAGCCAGGCTGGTAGAATAGTCCCGATGATCCAGTTTATCAGGTCCAGCCAGAACGATAGCGCGAAACCGCACAATACCATATTGATTAACGAGAAATATGCCAATCTTTTAATATTTATCTTTTTTTCGGCAGGATCGAGGTTCCATTGTTCAATTTTTTGGGCCAGAAAATCCGCGACAGCACCCAATGTAAGCGCGGTAGCGCACTTGGTCAATAACGGCGACGCCAAGAGCAGCCAAAAATACCAGTCGCTCACAAATATTGAAACGCCCATCGCCAGGACGGCCGCGACGGTCAAAGCCACAAATGCCGCATCGCTGTTTTTGCGCCTGACCTGCGCCGCGTCCGGGCCGACGGTAGTACATTCGTCATTGCGAGGAAGGCCCGAAGGGCCGACCGAAGCAATCTCTTTTTCCAGCGCCGCGGCCGAATCCGCCGAAGCATCTGGTCTATTGCTGGTTGATTGCGAAGGCGGAGGGCCGGCGGGCGGTTGCGGTTCGGACTCTTTTGCCTTCGCCGCGACGTTGACGCCTTTGGTTTCAGAAGCAGGATACATTGCAAGCATCTTATTGATATGCGCGATATCAAAATGTGCTTTGCGGTTGGGGTCGTTCGCATACACTTCTTCCGCTATTCTTTTATGGAGATCTCTTACAGGATAGGCGCAGCCGCAGAATAGTTCCGCGATCCGGCGGGAGGTCATGCCTTTATACTCGGTATCATTTAATCCGGGATCGGTGGAACCGGGATCGAGATATTTGCGTATCCAATCCCCCATCCCCTGAACGGTGGAGATATGTAAAACATTTACGCGGAAATCTTCCCACTGGAGAATTTCATCTATTTCGTGTTTCTGCACACACTTATCAGGCGCATTGCAATACATGCTGTCGATCACTACGATGGGAAGGCCGCCGAACTCTTTAGCGATCTCTGATCCACCTGTGAGGTCATACCATGCCAGCTGGCCCGTAAATGCCAAAAGGCCGGAAAGCTTAATAAACACAACCTGCTCTAAACCTCTGACCTTGCCGTATAATTTTCCGCCAAGCGGCGTATCATTTATATCTATGATCTCCGACCTATGCGCTTTCCAGTCTTTACCAAATATTTTTTCATCCCGCTCGCGCTTCAACTGCTCATCGACATAGTTCCTCACCCCTTCCATCGAAAGCTGGAATTGGCCGAGCGCGAATTTTTGTAAAAATTCAGGTTCTGTGAGTTGGCTTCGCGGAGAGAGTTTAGAGATTGCTTCGGCCGCTTCGCGGCCTCGCAATGACGAAGATGATAGCCTCGCAATGACAGAAGAGTCTAACGCCCAGGCTATATCATTGATAAAAAATAGGCACACGAGCACTAATGATATAATCTTCACCAATATATTGTGCCTATCTTTGTATTGAATTAACATAATATGTGTAATTATATCACATAATACGTTAAGTCAATGGAAATTTAGCCAGATTTTTTCGCTCTTAACTTGAAGGGGTCAGGCGCTTTTTGGGGGTCGGCCTGGCACTTTTTTTATGTTCGTGTTCGGGGAACGTGCCGGAAGCTTAAGAGAATATTTTAGCGTCGAATCTTTTAGCCATTCTGAACGCAAGGAAATAGGCGGCTATTCTTCTGTGCATAACGGAGTCGGAGATGATATGGACAGCCATGGCGACGGACAATAAGATCGATCCCGCAGACTTAAAGATAAGGCCTAAAATAAAAATAACGAAAATTAACTCCCACGAGTGAAAGATAATATAAATTCTTCCGGACTTAACGTGCTCGTTGCAAAGAAAGGATCTTATGCTGAATCCATTCTTGAAGCATATGAAATAATCCACAAGATGATCCAGATCAATAAAGACACTGCCCAGCAAAAAAATAAGAACATAGCCCATGTCTGCCGATTTTAAATATATCAATAAGGCAAGCGCTGCCGCTATAAGACAATGAATAGATATGTCTACGATATTCTCTCGAAACTGTGGATCCATTTTCTCTAAGTCAAGGCTCAAACTTATCCACCCCTTTGCTGCAATAAAATGCTTTCGGACTTTAGCAGCGCTATTTTGCGGCGAGCGCCCTTCGCGAATCCGCCTATCGACCCGTCCGATCTTATGACCCTATGGCACGGAACCATTCCCATATAAGGATTTTTGTTTAACGCGTTGCCGGCCGCCCTGCAAGCTTTTGGGCGCCCTATCTTCACAGCGACCCATTTGTACGAACGAACTTCCCCGCGAGGGATCTTGGATACCGCGGCGTAAACCTTCTTCTCAAACATAGTCATAAAAGGCGCTTTTTGGGGGCTGGCCTGGCGCTTCTTAGATCCAATCAACATAACCTAAGGGGGTCAGACCCAATCAGCGCGTTATAGGCGTGATGGGTCAGACCCCTTTAAAGATCCCTTTTGCGATCCTTTTCGACATCAGTTTTTTGTGGTAGGATATTGCAAATCGATGTGCTTCGTCCCGGACTCTTTCCAATAGATGCAGTGCTTTCGATTCTTTAGGTAAAAGGATGGGGTCCTTTTTATCTTTAACGTAGACCCGTTCGAATTCCCCGCCTTCGCCGCGGCCATCAGACACTAAAGGGCTTCGGCGGGCAGGTTTAGCTATACCGATAACCGGCAGATCATCTAGCCTGAGTTTTTTCAGCTCGTCCAGCGCGACGCTCAAATGCCCCCTGCCCCCGTCTATAACTATCAGGTCGGGCAGCTCCTTCTTCTCTTCAACGCTTCTTCTGTATCTGCGGCGGACAATTTCGCGCATCATGCTGTAATCGTCCATTCCGGTAACGGTCTTTATCTTGAACTTCCTGTATTCATTCTTATCGGGCTTCCCTTTCCGAAAATAGATCATCGATCCCACGGCCTCGTCACCCATTATATTGGAGACATCGAAGGCCTCTATGATCTCCAGATTGCCCTTGATCCCGAGGACTCTCTTAAGCTCACCCAGCTCGTTAGCCGGCCCGTACTTCACCCTATCCGTATTTACCGAACTTAGGGCCTCTAACCTATTTCTGCACTCGGCGGCCTCCTCGAACTTTTCATCCTTGGACAACTGCTTCATCCTCTCGGCCAATAATTTCAGCAAGTCCGAATGCCTGCCCTCAAGAAACAATCTCAACTCCTTAATGATAGCGCCGTAACGTTCCTCGCCCACCCTGCCCTCGCACGGCCCGAGGCATTGGCTCATGTCAAACTCGAGGCACTTTCTCTTAGGCATTTTGCTGCAGGTCCTTAAAGGGAAGAGTTTCCGCAGGGTCTTTAACGCTTCTTTCAAAAGTTTTGCGTTGGTATACGGGCCATAATATATAGAACCGTCCCCTTTCTTTTCTTTCTTTTCTCTTGTGATCATCAGGCGGGGGAATTTTTCTTTTAGCGTGATTTTGAGCATCGGGTAACTCTTGTCGTCGCGAAGTGCCACGTTATATTTCGGGGAGAGTTGTTTGATAAGGCCGTTCTCGTAAAGAAGAGCCTCCGCGCTTGTCGCGGTCGGCAGATGAGCGACATCCGCTATCTGCGATACGAGTAAAGCGATCCTGTCGGGGTGCCGCCTGGAAACTTGAAAATAGCTTGAAACTCTTTTTCTCAGGTTATCCGCTTTGCCTACATACAGGACCTCTCCCGAAGCGCCTTTCATAATGTAGACCCCCGGGGTATGCGGCAGGTTTTTTATCCCTCGACGCACTTCGTTTGCTCGGGATAACCCTGAGCCTGTCGAAGGGTTTACCGTCTCTTTGAGGCCCATGCGAACGCCCTCTCGAGCTCTTTAACTCTAAAAATATACGCGGCGGCGATAAAAGCAAGCGCCCCTGCCGCCATTGATAATAAGACACCTGTTACAGAGGCAGTCAAGGCCAATGTGAACTTTAGAACCATCCCCATGATAATGCCGGCCAACAGCACCCTTATAAAAGAACCGGCTATCTCTTTTGTGCCTAAGCGGCCTATCCTCTTCTTCAAAATAAAATATAGCATTAAAAAATTGACCGTGGCCGATATGGACGTGGCGAGCGCCAATCCTCCGAGCTTCATGGGCCACATGAGGATCAGGTTCAGCGCCACATTCAATATCACCGAAATAAGCGCCGTCTTCACGGGCGTCATCGTGTCATGCATAGAATAGAAACATGTTACCAACAGCTTTATGCCGCCGTAAGCGCAAAGCCCGAAAGCGTAAAAGAAGAGCGCGCTGTTGGTTATATATGTCGAGTAATCCGTGAACTCCCCTCTTTGAAAGAGCATCTTTATTATAGGCATGCCCAATACGGCCAGGCCTACGCTCGCCGGGATCATTATCAAAAAAGTCATCCTTAAAGAGAAAGAGAGCGTATCTTTCAGTCCTGTCATATCATTGGCCGAGAATTCATGGCTCATCTTCGGAAGCGCCGCCTGCGCGAGCGCAAGTCCGAATATGGCCAGAGGAAATTGTATAAGACGGTTGGCGTAATAGAGAGCCGCGACTCCGCCGGATCCGACGATCCATGACAATGACGCCAGCATCGTATCTACGAATATATTGATCTGGTATATGGCGGAGCCGAACGCGCGCGGGATCAAGAGCGCGCCTATCTTTTTGACCGCGGGATGACTGAACCCTTCTCTGAAATCTATGGTGATGCCCTTTCTGTACATCACCACCACATTGAGAGCCAGCTGCAGGACCCCTCCCGCAAGAACGCCTATTACAAGGCCCATCACTCCTATCTTAGGGCAAAGCCATAGAATAGCCAATATCAGGGCTATGTTAAGGAAGCATGGGCCAAAAGCAGGACCCGCAAAATGTCTTTCAGTATTCAAGACCCCCATGGTATAAGCTGTCAGGCCTATAAGTATGAGATACGGAAAGATCGTTCTGTTGAGTTGTATAGTAAGCTCGAGGGTTGAAGGCTCACGAATAAACCCGGGAGCTATTAATCGTACTATCAGAGGCGAAATTATTATACCAATCAAGGTCAGGACTGATAAAGAAGCGAAAGATATATTAAAAAGAACTTTTGAGACGCGCAGGAACTCTTTTTTTTCGCCCCTGGCTTTATATCCCGTCAGCACGGGAACTATCGCCGCGTTGGCCGCGCCTTCACCTACCAGATCCCTTAGTGAGTTGGGTATCCTGAACGCGACGAAGAAGGCTTGCGCCGCCAGGCCGGTCCCGAAAAAGTTCGCTATAAATATGTCGCGCACGAATCCGAGGACCCTGCTGATCGCTGTACCGAGCCCGATAACGCCCGTAGATTTAATCAGGTGCTTCTTATTCATATAGAGCTGCCTGTTCAGGCCGGGACTGGACTAGCCATTATCTACTTGCACAGTCCCGGCCTGGTCTTGAGTATCCGGCCTGTAACTAAACTTCTTGACTAAAAACATGGCTACATGTTATAATCCGTGACTCAAAATAAGCCTGCCTGCTGGCAGGCAGGGAAAGGTAAAATAAAATGCCTATTAAAAGAGCTTCTTTCAAAGATTTACGAAAATCAAACAGAAGACATCTCAGGAATGTTTCAATAAGATCCGAACTTCATTCTCACTCAAAGAAGGTCGAAGGCCTCATAGCCGCAAAAAAGGCCGATGAAGCCAAGGCCGCTCTAAGAATATTTATATCGAAGCTCGACAAAGCCGCTTCGAAGGGCATCATTCATAAGAATGCCGCCTCCAGGAAATCCTCGCGCCTTACGAAGAGGATCTTAGGCCTATCAAAAACATAGCCTTATAATAGCGAATTCCAGAATAAGGGACGCTCTATACCTTGGCCTCTTGATGCCGAGATCGGCGTCCAAAAGAACTTTCATCTTGGACTCCAGGCCTTGAGCCGAAAAAGAATGAACATGCGTAAAGAACTCTTCGGCGCTTCTTCTGTTTATCCGTAATTTCTGGCCCACCGAGAACTCCGTATCGCCCGCATCAAGCAGAAGCTTCGCCTTCAATACCCTCTTAAAGAACCAGCTCAATATTCCTACTATCTCGTAAGGTTTCTTTCCGGACAATGTCAGCTCGTTCGCAATGCTGATGGCCTTCGAAACGTTCCTGTCGCCTATAGCGGACGCTATATCAAAAGCGGAGGCCGCTACGCTCTTACCAACAAGGTTCTCGACATCATCACCGGTAACGCTCTTTCTCTTACCGATAAATGTCATGAGCTTATCGAGCTCCCGGGACAGGTTCAGGATCTGGGCGCCATTAGACTCTTTGAGTATATCCAGCGCGTCATCTTCTATGGTTTTACCCTGCATAGACAGATATTTTTTAATCCAGTCCGACAGCTCATTATCCGAAAGAGGGGCGAATCTCATGACCCTGGCATACCCGGCTATCGACGGCTCGTCCTTCAAAATGGATGCGTCATCCGAATCTATGATAAGGCAGGTATGCTGATTGGGATTTTTAATGTAGGCTGCTACTTTTAAGGTATCTTCTTTGGAGAGCTTATCAAAATCTTTTACTACTATGAGCCTTTTCGATGAGAAGAAAGGCATGATCCTGCTTGAGTTAATGATCTCGTCCGCGGATGTATCCGAGCCATGCAGGACTTTATAGTCCAGCTCCCCTGAGGAGCTGTCGAGTGAGCGGGAACGCAATTCGTTTATTGCGCGCTCCTTAAGATATTTCTCTTTTCCTATAAACAGGAATACGGAAGGACTTGGGGTTACCATTCCTCGATAGTTCTTTCCACAACGCGCCGCGCCAGATCAAGAGCCGCTTCTTTTATAGCTGTGGCTTCGCTCTTCGCAAGCGTACCTGTGGTCCTGTACAATGATTCACCCGCGAAGTTATTTTCAGTCCAGCGCACTTTGCCGTCCTTGGCGTTCTTCATTTCCAGATTCACTACAAGCCTTACCCTGTACTCTTCTATGTTATTATTTCTGTCATACCTGAGGGCCTCGTTCCTGTAGTCCACCAGCTCGCCCGTCAATATGAGATCCGCTGTCTCCCGATCGGCTATTTTAAGGTTGCCGTCGGAAAGATATTTATCGCGTATTGTCCTCGTAGCCTCCAGCTCCATGCCGGGGCGATAGCCTCTGTACATCCTCGCGTCGCTCGACTCATCCGTAACCTTTATCTTGTTCACCAGGTTATCAACGTAGATAGTCTTAAGATTTGACGGGAGGAGCGATTTTGTCGTATAGCCGCATCCGGCAATGAAAAAAATCGCCGCAAATAATACAACGATAAATTTTCGCAAGTTTATATTTTTCACCCCGCACCTTCTTTCTGTTATCTTGATTTTCCCGGTTATCGTTTTTAACACCCTGTGTCTTAATTAATGCCGCGCCGCTAATTCACAAATCAATATAAGAAGGTGCGGGGTCATCTCCCGCTTGTTGTCGCCATAGGCTCATCATTAGTGCCGAAGCGCAATGGCTTCCATTCCTTATTTTTATGGGCTTCTTTAATCACAATCTCTTTCTTAGTATCGAAATTAAACGGCTTCCATGCCTTCTTGGGGGCCTCTTTGACGACGGGCTCTTTCTTGACGCCTAAGTTAAAGAGGTTCCACGGTCTCTTTTTCGGTGAGGCCTCTAAGGCCTGAGTCGTCCGGGCTACCGCCTCGGTCTTTTTCTTCCCGCTCTCGAAGCTTAACGGATTCCAGGGCTTTTTCTTCTGGGCCTCCGGGGCCGCCGCTTCGGCCTTTATCCGGGGCTTCCCGCTCTCGAACTTGAACGCTCGCCATGCCTTCATCTGCCGGACTACCCTCTCCGGTTTTTTTTTACTCAAGAATACAGGCGCCGCGGCTTTCTTGGTTTCTTTCGCTTTTAACGCTTCTATCTTGGCCTTCGCCCTGTCGACGAAGGCGCTCTCCGGATATGTATCTATCACATCCTGGTAATATACTATGGCCGCCCGGGTTTTGCCCTGGGCTTCGTAGAACTCCGCCGCCTTAAATGACTTCTCGGAAACATTGTCCCTAAGCCGCTTCATCGTAATGTCCGCATTCTTTGCCAGGTCGGAGTCTTTATTCTTGTCGACAAACTTCTCGAATGTCTTTATAGCGTTGTCGGTGGCCGCGGCATCGTAGGCAGGCCTCAGAGAAGCCTTATACGCGCATTGCGACTCCTCATACATGGCCTGGGTAATCAATTTCGATTTTGGATAATCTTCGACGAGCTTGTGGAATGCCTGAACCGCCTCTTCGTATCTCTCGCTCTTCTTCAGCGCTTCGCCCAGCTTGAACTGCGACTCTTCGGCGAATTTGCCATACGGAGCGTTCTCTACGATCTTTTTGAATATCTCCACGGCGCGGTCAAGGGGGGCCATTATATCCGTGCCAAGAACCTTGGGGCCCGGTTTACTGAGGTATAAATTCCCTATCGCGAATTCCCGGGCCAGTATCTCTTCGGTATTCGCTATGTGCGGAAAATTATCGATAGCTTTCTGGTAATTCTGGTAAGCCAGATAATATTTGTTCATGTTTTCATAGCAGAGTCCTACATAGTACTGGGACTTGGAGGCATGTTCGGAAAATTCGTACTGCTTGGCGAGTTTTTCGAATTCGGCCGCGGCCCTCTGAAAATCCCTGGCGCTATAGAAACTCATCGCCCAATCGAATTGTTCTTTTGGGCTGTCTTTTACCGCGTATTTGGGGTTTGTGAATTTTTTAGTTTCCGGGGTCCATATCCAATATGCGTTGGCAATGCCGGAGAGAGCCAATACGCTTATCAGAGAAAACAGAGTTACAGTAAAAATAGACCCACGCCACTTTAGAGATGGCTTTGATCGGCCTTTGCACCGTCGGCAAAGTCACTTCCACCACGAGCCGGCACGCGAGAGATATAAACTCATTCGTCTTAAAACTGATGCCGCCCGCGCCGATATCTTTAGTGATCGACCCCATCGGGACGGTGGCTGTTTTAATATTTTTATAACGTAGCGGAAGGTTGGAACCTACCCGCTGAAAACGGCGCTTCTCTATTATATTATCAGTGCGCGTCTCCATCATTTATTTCTGCCTTTCCTTTTTTTGAAGCTGTAACAATAGGTATATACTACACCCCGTTGTCGCAAATATACCACACAACATACAGTTTGTCAAGATAAAGTATAAAAAAGTTAGTTCTTTTGGCAAAACCTTTCGACTCCGATCAGGGTTCGTCCCGAGCCATTTGACCCTTCGGCAAAAGCTCAGGGTCTTTGCCCTGAGCCCGCTGAAGGACAAAATGGTTCAACCTTAAATCCATCCCCTTTGGTGAAAATAGTTACGGCTCCGTTTACTTTTGTATCATAATCCGCTGCCCCCCGGCCATGCATTTTCTTTTTCGGCCCGCGACGGAATCGTCCTCCGGAGCTTGTGACCATAACTTCCGCGGATATAAGTCTAAAAAATCTGTCTGCTACGATCTCCTTCCCCAACGATCCGCCATGATGTGGGATCTTCAGCACGTCGGACCGCAGTAAGCCATCGTATGGTATGATGCGCTCCATAGCGTCGCTTGAGATGTCGCCGGTGAGCATAGCTCCGAATTTTTCATATTCAAGTTTAATCACTATCGAATTATTGTTCGGATCCGAAAAATTTTGGTCCTCCGGCGGATTTAAAACATACAGCCTGACGGCGCCGAAACCGGTTATCTCGTCTCCATCGGCTATAACCAAGCGCCGGATCCCCCGCTTTAATATTATATCCCTGTATTCATCGTAAAGCAGCCTCTCTTCCCGCGGCGCGATACCGCTGTCCATAACGCATCTTATATCGAAATTCTTCAAAATGTAGAGCACTCCGCCCATGTGGTCCTCGTGAAAATGCGTAACGACGAGCGCGTCAAGGGAATGTATGGACCTATTCCACAAATACGGCGCGACAACATTTTTACCTGTATCAAAACTCGCGTCTATGCCGCCGGAGCCTCCGTCAATAAGCATGCTTCTTTTATCGGGAAATTCCAGAAGGATCGAATCGCCCTTTCCTACGTCCAGAAAAGTCATTTTTAATGTTCCGTTTTCCGCACCCGGGCCGTTATTCCAGACCATTATGTTCGCCGCTAACAGAACGGGCAGCAGCATCTGCTTATTGCGCGGCAAAAAGAAGATAAGAAAAAGCGCCGCATAATAAAAGAGTATAAAAAGAGCGGAAGGCGCGGGAAGCCTGAAAAAGGCGAGAGGAGTATGTGAAAGTACGCCATTAACGGAGAAAGTCAGTTTCATGAAGACGGATAATAACGCCCCCAGATAGCCGGCAAGAGCGCTCGATCCCATGAAGTATATGACTATGAAAAGAGCTGATCCGGCCACTATGACAAATAATGCGGGTATTATGATAAGGTTCGCTAGAATAGCGCACGGCGATATTATATTGAAGTATCTGGCGACTATAGGCAATACTCCGACGGTAGCCGCTATCGAAACCGATATGCTCTTGACGAGATAATTATTTTTTGCTCCCAGAGCTTTCTCTATTTTTGGCGCAAACAATATTATGCTCAAGACGGAAGCAAAGGATAATTGAAAGCTCGGATCGAAGAGCTCTTTTGGGTTCCATAAAAGTATCAAAAACGCGGCGATGGCGAGTGAATTCAGGATATCCGCGTCCCTGGCCATGATATAACCCAAAACGAATATCACGAATATTATCGTCGCCCGTACCACCGGCGGATTCGAACCCGCCACAAAGGAGTAGACTATCAGTATAACTGCCGTGGAAATAAGCCTGAGTTTCTTTGGGGCCCTTAATAATTTGAGGATGAAAAGAAATATGGCCGCCACAAATCCCACATGCAGACCGCTTATTGCCAGAACATGAACGGTGCCCGTCTTTACAAAATCGTCCGTTATCGCGCTCTCAAGCTCATTCCTATCTCCTATAAGTATCGCCTTAAGAAACCCGCTGTACGGACTGCTCACACAGTTTTGTATGGAGGTCATTATCTTGTGCCTTAAAAAGTACGCCCATCTTTGCACCGGATTTGCCGAACCGCCTTTTATTATACGTACAGAGCCGATTCCGTTGACGGTAAGAACAGCGTATACGTTTTTCAGGCCCAGATATTTTGAATAGTCAAAAAGTCCGGGATTCTTCAGCCCTTCCGGCCTCGACAACCTGCCCTCAATGATGACTTCATCACCGAAGCCCGGAGCGCCGTCTTTATCATCGGAATATATATCTGTCTTTACGAGGCCTTCGGTCTTCCGCCAGCCGTCGCCGGCATCTATGAGATTCGCATTCATCAAGAAGGATATTTTCTGTTTGTCGTAAAAGGCTTTTTTGGCGGCCGGGTCATCCGCCACTGTGCCTCTAAGCGATATTTTGCGGTCAGATCCTGAAATAAAGTTCGATACGTGGGCATCGGGCAGGACATTGTAATTTTGATAGTATGCCGCACCGAAGAATATGAGCGCCGAGTACAGGAAGATGTGGGAGAGGATATTCTTTTTGAAGAATATCGCGGCCAAAATTACAAGAAAAAGGCTTAGCGCTATTGAGTGGACGGTTGGAATATTGATAAGATTGGCCAGAGATATGCCGATGCAAAACGATATCGCGCAATAGAGTATGGGGCGTTTCATCCCGCACCTTCTTCCATTCGATTTATACAATAAGAAGGTGCGGGATTCAATCTACGGAAACCTCATCTTTGATCTTTTCGAACAGCTTCTCCCCGATACCTTTAACTTTTTTTAGCTCTTCCGGAGACCCGAAACGTCCTATTTGGGCCCTATAGTCCAGTATTCTTTTGGCAAGGGATGGCCCGATGCCTTCCAGCCTGATAAGGGCCTCTATATCCGCCTCGTTTATATTGATCTTAATAGGCGCGATGTCAGAGGGCTCATAATTAAAACTTTTTATCTTTACGTCGATTATTCTGTTATGTTTCCCGCAGATCTTGAGAGACAGGCCGGTGAGGAGGGCGGCTATTAAGAAAATTAAGATGAATCTTTCGGTCTTTCCGAGGTTGAACATTTATACCCCGACTTTGTGCCTCAACATCGCTCGGCACCATCCGAGGCACCATGAGCTTGTCGTCCCTCGGCTTCGCTCGGGATCGACCCTGAGCTTTTGTCGAAGGGTCGAATGGCTCGGTATAACCCTGAGCAAGCCCTTCTATGAAATTCATGGCGCGTCGAAGGGTTTATACCACGACGATATTGACTAATTTCTTCGGGACTACGATAAAGTTCTTAATTGTTTTACCTTTTGTGATCTCTTTTATTTTAGGGTCTTCCAAAACCCTTACCTTAAGGTCTCCTTCTTTTATTCCGGAAGAGACTTCTACCTTGGATCTTAATTTTCCGTTCACCTGGACTACCATAGTAACGACATCTTCTACTATCGCCGATCTGTCGTATTCGGGCCATTTCGTTTTGAATATACTGTTCGGTTTACCTGATATATGCCAAAGCTCTTCGGCGATATGCGGCACGAACGGGGAGAGCAGGATTACAACGGCTTCGACCGCTTCATCCAGGACTTTCTGCCTGACGGCATCGTTCCCGCTTTCGCTGATCAGGAGATTATATGTCTCATTGACTAGCTCCATTATGGCGCTTATGGACGTATTAAAATGAAACCCTCCGTCGAAATCCTCGGTAACTTTTTTTATGGTGCGATGCGTCTTGCGCCGCAAGCCGTCATTACGAGCGACCGAAGCGGATGCTTCGCCCGTCATTGCGAGGAGGCCCCCGAACCGCAAGGGTTCGGGGTAAACTCCGGCCGACGAAGCAATCCCGTTTTTAGAGATTGCTTCGGGCACTTCGTGCCCTCGCAATGACGAAGTTGGCGCTTCGTGCCCTCGCAATGACGAAGAACGAACCTTTTCAACTAATCTCCACACCCTGCCCAAAAATCTATACGAGCCTTCGGCGCCTCGGTCTGACCATTCCGCGTCCTTTTCCGGCGGCCCGATAAAAAGAGTATACAGTCTTACCGTGTCGGCGCCGTAATCGGCTATCAATTTATCCTGACTGACGACGTTGCCCTTGGACTTCGACATCTTCGCGCCGTCCTTTATTATCATGCCCTGCGTGAAGAGATTCCTGAAAGGCTCGTCAAACCCGGTCATCTTTATATCGAATAAGAACTTCGTTATGAACCTAGAATACA
>JAPLMG010000029.1 GCA_026387165.1 Candidatus Omnitrophota bacterium | reverse complement strand
TTGAGGCGACAAGCATTCGCTATGCCTTGACTAACCGTAACATAATGGCAATTGTCGTGGTAAAAGAAAACGACCTAAACAGCCAGCTGGACTTTTATTTCAGCCATAATTCAAACGGAGATCGTTATTTATTTGATATGCCCCCGATAACACGGTTAAAGCCAAAATCAACCGCCCCCTTGCGGGTGCAATACTGCTCTCATTCGTGCCTATTTCCTAAATTCATAAAGTCCGGCACGGAGATCGAAAAGAATAATATCATTTACGAGTGCTGGTCACAAAAACAGCGCAAGCAAGGCGAGATTCCGGCATCAGTTTTTGGATCATCAGACAAGTTTAAATATATTGCGGAATGTTTTCCGGCAAATGGTAAGGTTTTTGTCCTGTTGTCACTTCCTAACAGGCAGAGCGAATTTTTTAAAGAGGTGATTATATGAATGTAGTCCTATATGCAAGAGTATCGTCTGAAAAGCAAGCAGAAAATGACCTATCTATCGCATCACAATTAAAAGCCCTGCGGAATTACGCAGGAAAGAACGGCTGGACAATCTACAAGGAATTTGTTGACGAGGCAGAAAGCGCACGCTCCGCCAACCGGCCAGCATTCCAAGAGATGATCGCCTACGCCAAGAAGAAAACAAAACCCTTTGACGGTATCCTTATATGGAAACATTCCCGCTTCGCCCGCAACCGAGAAGACGCCATCATTTATAAATCACTCCTGCGTAAGCTTGGCGTCTCGGTTATCTCTATGAATGAGCCAGTGGATGATTCTCCGGCCGGAAAGCTCCTTGAAGGCATCATCGAAGTCATAGACGAATTTTATTCGCTCAACCTCGCCGAAGATACCGTCCGGGGCCTGCGGGAAAACGCCACCCGGGGATTTCAGAACGGAAGCATTCCGGCGGGATATAAAGCCAAGAATGTCATGGACGGCACTAACGAACGGACAAAACTCGAACCGGATGGAAATTTTGCCCCGGTCATCGAGAGAATATTCGCTCTTGCTCTCAAAAATATGGGCATCAAACAAATTGCCAACACCTTAAACGGCGAAGGCGTAACGACTCGCTCAGGTAAGCCGTGGGCTAATTCAACGGTAAAATACGTTCTTAAGAATGAAGCCTACACCGGCACGCTGGTATACGGCAAGATGAGCAAACACAAGAACGGCCATAACGGCACGAATAATAATGTCATCCGTATTGAAAATAATCACCCGGCCCTTGTGAAGAAGCGGACATTTGACCTTGTTCAAAGATTGATGTCAAAACGAAGCTCAGCCGTCATCCATCCGTGGAGCGTTGCCAGCGATTATCTTTTAAGCGGACTTGTTATCTGCGGGAAATGCGGGGCCAAGATGATAGGCGCATCAGCTAAAAGCGGAGAACATCACTACTATGCCTGCTCAAGCTACCTGAAAAAAGGCAAGCATATATGCGACATGAAAGCCGTGAACCGCAAAGAGCTTGAAATCCTTGTTGTTGACCGCTTAAAGACGCTTGTCCTCACCGAAAAGAACATGATGGAAATATTTGACCTCGTCCTTGACCAGATAAATAACAACAAGGCAAGACATGGTATTGAATTGAAGAATATCGAAGACCAGCTGGCAGGATTGCGGGAAAGGCTCGGAAAGCTCTATAACTCGCTTGAGACCGGCAAGATCGAGCTTGACCACCTTGCGCCACGTATTAAAGAATTAAAGACGCAAATTGACGTCCTTGAAGCCAAAAGAAACGAAATAACCGGCGAAGACCAAAGCACGGCCCGCCTACCATTTAATCTTAAAGCCCTATATGAATTTGCCAAGGATTTAATCGAGATCTTGAAGGATGGCACAATTATGGAGCAAAAAGCCATTTTAAGGTCTTTCGTAAAGCAAATCATCATAAGCCCACCCGACGTAACCCTCGAATACACCGTCCCACTACTCGAAGAAAAAGAAATAGGCAGAACCACTGAGACAGCAGTTCTGCCTATGTTACAAATTGGCTCCCTCGCTAGGACTCGAACCTAGGACACTGTGGTTACGATCTGACTCCGATTACTCGGAGAGTCGGACTATACCTTTACCGTATCCTTTGAGATTGCTTCGTTGGCCTAATGGCCTCCTCGCAATGACGAAAGAACTTAGGTAGCGAGTGTCTAGTCTCTGCACCTTCCCGCTTTCGCATTCAATGAATAATTGATGCGATGCTTCGGCGGGCTTGGCTCAGGATTGCCCTGCACCCGAAAAATGACGAAGTCATTTTGAGCGGTACAGGGTTTCCCTGAATTTACTCGCTTCTTCACTCCGGCGTTTCCACCGGAGGCTGCTAACCTGTAACAGCCACATGCTCTACCAGCTGAGCTACAAGGGAGGGCAATAAGATAATAGCATATAAGGTATGCTTTTTCAAATATTTTTATTTTCTGCGAAAATCGTCTATCGATATCGCAGGAATAACCCTGAGTCCATAAAAAGACCGTTTCTTTAATTTGCTTTTATTTTCTTGCCTATTTTGCGTCAATAAGGTAGAATTTTAGCTCTTATTTCATGTCGGGTGCGTAAAACCAACCAAAACACAGGAGTCGGCTTAAATGAGTAGACGTTTTGTA
This sequence comes from Candidatus Omnitrophota bacterium, assembly GCA_026387165.1. Classification (GTDB taxonomy): domain Bacteria; phylum Omnitrophota; class Gorgyraeia; order 2-01-FULL-45-10; family 2-01-FULL-45-10; genus 2-01-FULL-45-10. The sequence continues at coordinate 3,083 of JAPLMG010000029.1, read as the reverse complement.
TTTCCAATCCTAATGGTACTGCTATTGATCTCTTTTTCCGCTAGCAGCGAAGCCGCTGAAGACCGCTTCAGCATCTTGCAGGCCGGCGAAAAGGGATTTTTTAATATGGGCCCTGCCGTAGGAGACGTCACATCCGAGCCGGATGAGGACGCCAAAAAAGATGTTCTGAAGTTCGATTATTCCATATTTAACGGGTCCATCATAGGCGTATGGACAAAAAATTTCCCCGCCAATTTTACAGCGGATATGGTAGATGCAGTCAAATTTGGCGTGAAAGTGCCGGACCCGAAACAGCTCCGCCAGGTCACCGTAAAGTTAGAGATAAAGGGAGAGAGCGGCGTACAGACTATCCCTATTCGCCTCTTGCAGGGATGGAACTATCTGCGCGCGGCTGTGGAGTGGAATAAGATCGGTAAGCTCAAAGAGATAGTTTATGTGGTCAGCCCCATGTACAGCGATAAGCAGATCGGAGGGATACTTTATTTTGACCTGGACTTATACAAACTGACATTTTTAGAGAAGTATCTTGTTCCCGTGAAGGCCGGGATGGTCCTGATATTAGGCTCCTTCCTCGCCCTGATGGCCGCGCTTATTGGCATGATCCTGGGTAAAAATCGCGCAGGAAAGTCATTCAACAGGGATCTCCTATACGGCATAGCCTCCGCATTGATCGTAGCGGTTACGCTCAAGATCTATTCCATGGGCGAGACAAGCTCCCTTGAGGCCGGGTTCAGTTTCTTTTTTTTAGCGGCGGCGCTGGCAGGACTTCTGATCGCAGGGCTATTGAAGCGGGGCTTAACCGGAAAATGTCTCTCTGCCGGGGAGGTTCTGCAAAATACGCTCTTCACCGGGCTTCTGGCCGCATCATCGGGCAATCTGGTTATGTTCCAGATACCTTCCGGCTGGCCGCAACTACTGGTATTGAATAATTTCATAGCGGCACTCGTCTTCATTATATATCAGATATCCAATACCTGCTCCATGGCCAAGTCGAATAAACATCTGAAGCCCATCTCCGGAGCATTGATAGTCGGCATACCGTACCTGATTAACTGGCTGCTCTTAGTAGGGAATGCAAATCTTCTGCAGTCCGCATTAAACAGCATAACGGCCCAGGCTCTCTCAAGCCTCCCGGTCGTCAGCGACACGCTTGGCCGGATCATCGTGGTATTCGTATTCAATGAAGCGATGATAAACGGAGTAAGTTTCGCGACGAGCGGAAGGCTTGTCAAGACGCTGAAAGCGCATCTATTCGCGCTCTTTGTCTCGATTAGCGTTGTGGCGGCTCCTCTCATAGCTGATGCCGGTTCATCTCAAGCAGTCGCCTCACTTCCCCCAATACTCGGAGCCATAATATCCATCATCACCACGATGCTCTCTTATGCGGGTTTATGGGGACAGGTATATTTGATCACCGGCATGATCCTCGATGGAGTAAAACGCATAGCGCCCTCAAAAGATAACATCTCTAAAAATGTTCTGACAGGAATGAAGAAAGGTATGGCTTACAGCGCCATACTCTTAGGCCTCTTATACGCGGCTATCGCGTTTGTAAACTATCCTCTGACGAATAGTATAATGCGCGCTTTCCCTTTAGCAGCGGGTATATTGTTGGGCGCCCTTATATTCCCGCTCGCCAAGACTACCATAGAGACTTTCGACGGGACTCTTCCATTCTTCGAGAGAGCCCGCTTCAACTACAAGGACGGTACTCTGTACGCCCGTGGCGCTATATTCGGATTCGGGTTCGCTTACGCCATCGCTCAGAAGATCTATCTTCAGGGCATGTCACAGCGTATAGTCTTTGGCTGCCTTGCAGGGTTGGCGGCGTCGCTGGGAGTAAGCTTATTGAGGGACATCCTGTATGCCGTCAAAGGACAGGGACGTGTTCAGTCATGGAGACTATATATTGTCGATGCCTCACTCGGCGCTTTCATCGGAGCCGCTCTCGCGTTCTACCTCGACGCCTCGCAAATACCGGTGGTGATAGAGAAGATCAAGCAATATACGAGCATGGGCTTTTCACCGCAGGAATATATAACTCGCCCCTTTGTTAGCATTGATAAATGGGGACGCATAGATCTTGGGACATTCGCCGGCGGGTCAAAATTATTATTCACCGAATCGCTTGCCGGCGTGATCAATTGGTCGATAGCCGCGTGGTTATTCGCAGTCAACAAAGTCTTCATGGAAGCGTTTTTTCAGAAGGACACCGGCCCGATCAAGTACTTCTTCTCAAAAGCGGGATTTGTGGAGCTCGTAAACCATATGCTCTACGTATTGAGATGGGGACTGTGGATGTCTCCCATAATATTCACGTTCCTGCGAAGGATGCCGGAGCCCACCTGGTATAACCAGGATGGCGCTATCCGCACCATATGCGCCATCTTCAATAACATAACGATGACTCCGGAGGCCTTCAAGGATTGGAGCTTAAAATTATTTACATACGTCATAGCTTTTGACATGTTGCATGTCCTTATATGGATGGACCACATGGGCCTGCGCGTCGCGACTTTGGTCAACCTAAGCTTCATAGGCATGGACAGGCTGGATGAGAAAGTGGCCAGATTTATAGGGCCGGCGGCGGCACAGAGATACATACCCGATGCCGTAAAGAGATTCACCACATGGGCGCCGTTACTGATCCCGTTCTATATGCCGCAAGGGGCCGCATGGGCTTACGTATGGAATACCTCGCAGGCGATGCAGAACGCCTCCGAGACAGGCGGACTGCTCGTCACATTGATGAACCTCCCCACACCGCAGATGTTGATCCTAATATTTGCGTCTATGATACTCTTTACAGCGGCCTCTTTCCTTATCCGTTCATTGGCCCGTTCTCTTGAGAAGAGGCGCCAGACGCAGCACTCACTCGGCAACAGAGAATACACAGCGGTCGTAAAGGACAACGGTGAAGCGTATAGCGAGCTGGTACACAGGGAATGCGATATCAGCCGCCGCTCATACGATATAATAGACCCTTCGGGCAGAATCCTGTATATCCTGGATCCATCCGAAGCCAGTGAGAGCAAGAAACGTTTCTGGCCCATAGTGGGAAATTTCCCGAAAGACAACTTCCC